>NZ_JADEWU010000156.1:0-1887 GCF_015207485.1 Planktothrix mougeotii LEGE 06226 | reverse complement strand
GAGAGAGGGAGAGGAGAGGGGGGGAGGGAAGTTAACGGTTAACAGTCAACAACTAAACGTTTCTTTTCTAAAAACGCAATTAAATCTTGAGCCGTTACCCCTTCTAAATGTTCAATTCCCATACTTGGAGGTAAGGATTTGAGTAGAGCTAAAGCGGTACTATACATTTTAACGGCTCTTGTGTAATCTGCTTCTTGCTCATAAATAGATGCAAGTTCCAAATAGGCGGGAACAGACGAGGGAAGCAAATAAATAATTCGTTTAGACAATAATTTTGCTCCGGCTAAATCTTCTTGCTCTTGAGCAATACGCAGAAGTAAATAATAGGGAAAAATTGATAAAGAGTCTATTTCTAATGCTTTTTTACAGTAGAATATGGCTTGTTCATATTGACCTAGATTAGCGGATGCTTGTGCTAATAAATAATAAGCATCAAATTGAATTTCTGGTTTCAGATTTCGAGTTCCTATTCTATCTTCTTGCCCTCTAATACCTCCTTCTGAGTTTTTGTTTCCAAGTTCCCAACTTTTCAAATAAGGGTTACTACTTTGAAGAAATTGTTCAGCTTTTTGAATGGCAATTTTATACTGTTTATTTTGAAAATATTGTTTTGCCTCTTCTAAGGTTCGTTTAGGTAACTTCACTGTTTCGGATAGATGACCCAGGGATCTCGCTGGCTGGATTTTCAGATGTGAATCTTGATGTTGCCCAGATGAAGATAATAAATGTTCACCCTGATTATTAGAAGTCAATCCTGTTTTTTGACTCAACACAGATTCTTCTATTAAACTAATCGGTTTTTGATAAACCATCGATTCAGGGTAAATTTTGGATTGAAATAATTCAAGACAATCTTGATGATTCAATTCCGCATGACCTGTTATTAAATAACCTCCTGGTTTCAAAACGTGATGAAATTTAGAAACGACTTGATTAATATATTTTTTTTCAAAATAAACAAAAACATTTCGGCAAACAATTAAATCAACGTCTTGAATTGCAGTATAATTAGGATAGCAATAGAGGTCTTTAACTAAATTTAACTTAAAAAATTGTACAGAACACTGAGTTTTTGAATTGATTTTCCAATCTTGTCCTTGTCGCGAAAAATATTGATTTCTAATTTCTGGGTCAACCATGCGAAAAGACCAAGACGTATACAAGCCTTGTCTGGCTTTTTGCAATGCTTCTTCATTAACATCCGTTCCCAGAATATTAATAGTCCAGTTAGTCCAATCGGGGAGTAACTGTTGCAGTAAAATTGAAAGGGTATAGGGTTCTTCTCCGGTCGAACAACCTGCACTCCAGAAGGTTAAGGTTTTTGTTTTTTGTCGAGACGCTATTAAATCGGGTAAAATCACCCCGCGTAATAAATTAATTTGACCTTGATCTCGAAAAAAATAACTTTCAATCGTTGTAATTAAAGGAATTAATTGTTTCCATTCCTGTTGGCTCGTTACCGTATCGGCACTTAATAAATTAAAGTAAGCTTGGGGATTCGGTAACTTTAAAGCTTTAACTCTTGCCTTAATTTTTTGAGCCAATCCAGCATAGTCTTGTACACGAATGGATAACCCCGTCTGCGTCGCAATAAGCTGAATAAAAAGTTCGATTAGTGCTGGTTCCATGAGCAATGTCAGGCGGTGAGTGGAAATCGAAAGATAGCCAAAGGAAAAATAAATCCTGATCGAGGGTTTTTGGCACAATGAAAGGCTGTGGTGAACAAATACACTCTAATAAATGAATTATACGATTTCTCGTTAAAAATTACCGAATTTTGGTTATTGACGATTAACGGTTAATGGGTTTCAGGTTTCAGGTTTCAGGTTTCAGGTTTCAGGTTTCAGGTTTCACCGAAGGAGTGTCTATTATTTACCCCCGTCCCCC
>NZ_JADEWU010000038.1:0-50821 GCF_015207485.1 Planktothrix mougeotii LEGE 06226 | reverse complement strand
TATAAGAGACAGCTAGGGGACTAGGGGATAAGGGAAGCAACAGGATTTTAGCGGGTGGTCAACTGTCAACAATTGTTGAAGATCGGGAGGAACCAGAAGCCTTTATTGATGTAATATTAGAATCCGGTTTGCTGTTACGAAGACGGGAGGAACCGGAAGATCGATATCAATTGCTGCATGATTATTTAGTCTTACCCATTCGCCAACGATATGCCTTGCAAGAACAACAGCGCCAGCAAGATATTCAGCAGCGTTTAAACCAAGTTCAAGCTGAAAAATATCAAGCCGAAGCCGCTTTAGAAAAAATGAGTCGAGAGCAATTGTTAAAACGCAATCAACTCTTACAACAGTTGTTAGGAGTTTCGATGGTCGTTGCTCTATTATTGGGTTTTACAACAAAAGTAGCAACTCATCAACAGCGACGGGCTGATCAACAAAAACAACTGGCAGATTTAGCGACCTTAACGGCTTCTTCTGAAGCGCTTTTCTTCTCACAATATAAGTTTGATGCCTTAATGGAAAGTTTAAGGGCGGCTCGACAATTTCAACAATTGAAAGCCACAACAGCGCTGAGTCCTGAACTGACCACCATGGAAACTCGAATTGCAGCCACATTACAGCAGGCGGTGTATGGTATTGGAGAACGCAACCGTTTAGAAGGACATCTGGATGTCGCCTGGGATGTCTCTTTTAGTCCCAATGGCAAAACCATGGCTTCTGGGAGCTTTGATAAAACCGTTAAATTGTGGACACCTGAAGGTCAACTTTTACAAACCTTAGTCGGTCATACCGCCAGTGTCACGAGCGTTAGTTTCAGTCCCGATAGTCAATTACTCGCCTCTGCATCCCAGGATGGAACCATTAAACTTTGGCCGTTAGAGGCGGGAATCACAAAAGTTAGGGGCCAGATCTCTGTTCCCCGGGTAACACTCCAAGGTCATCGCAAAAGCGTTTCCTCTGTCACCTTTTCACCGGATGGCCGTTTGATAGCTTCGGGATCTGAAGATCGTCAATTAAAATTATGGAGTCGAGACGGGAAATTATTACGAACCTTTGTGAATCGGGCGGCGTTAACGTCCGTGACGTTTAGCCCTGATGGTCAAGTTTTAGCCATCGCTCTTGCTAATGGCATGGTAACAATTTTGGAATTGGATGGAACAATTCTCTACAATTTAGACCATACCGAAGATCCGAAGGAAACGGTTTATAAAGTCCAATTTTCTCCGAATGGTAAATTTATAGCCACGGTGGGACAAGATCAAACCCTGAAACTGTGGAATCGTCGCGGTCAACTGTTGAAAACCTTAAAGGGAGATGGCTCCAGAGTTTATGGGGTTCATTTTTCCCCCGATAGCAAATTATTAGCGACTTCTAGTGACGATAAGAATATTTATTTATGGACAGTGGAAGGAACGTTATTAAAACAATGGCAAGGACATGGGGATAAAGTCACGAATGTTCGATTTTCTCCCGATGGCAAGATTTTAGCGTCTTCTAGTTATGACAAAACGGTGAAACTGTGGAATATTGATCGCATTCCTCTGAAAACCCTGACTGGACATCAACATCGAGTTTTAGGGGTAAGTTTTAGCCCCAATGGTGAGATATTTGCCTCAGCAAGTCAGGATAAAACCGTGAAGTTGTGGAGTCGTACAGGAGCTTTATTAACGACATTAACCGGACATCAAGATCGGGTGGCGACGGTGAGTTTTAGCCCGGATGGTGAACTGTTGGCGACGGCCAGCTATGACCATCGGGTGAAATTGTGGCAACTAGGTGCTGATGCCGAAACCCCCCAAACATCCTCTAGGCGGTTATTTCAGTTTGGGGGGTTCGGGGGAATTCCTGGGCTATTTCATCGCGGGACAACTGCCTTACCTGTTCAGAAAAAGCGGGTTTCCGTAGAATCCATTCAATTGCTCAACAGTTGGATTGCTCATGATGATAGCATTATGAGTGTTACCTTCAGCCCTGATGGGGAAACGATTGCCACAGCCAGTAAGGATAAAACGGTGAAATTGTGGAACCGCCAGGGGGAGTTATTACACACCTTAATGGGACATCATTTATGGGTTAATAGTGTTACGTTTAGCCCTGATGGTCGAGTGATTGTGACTTCTAGTGACGATGGAACGATTAAACTGTGGAATTCTCAGGGAACTTTGTTAAAAACCATTGCTGGCCATCAAGGTTTGATTCTCAGTGTCAGTTTTAGCCCTGATGGTCAAGTGATTGCGTCCGCCGGCTATGACAATACGGTTAAACTTTGGGATCGCAAGGGGAACTATCTCAAGACATTATTAAAGGGATCAAGTGATAGTGTTACCAGTGTAGTGTTTAGTCCTGATAGTCAGTTAATCGCTTCAGCCAGTTTCGATGGCACGGTTAAACTTTGGAGTCGTCAGGATGGCACATTACTCAAAACATTAGTCGGCCATCGGGATAGCGTCATGGGGATTAGCTTCAGTCCCGATGGTCAGGTTTTAGTGTCCGCCAGTCGGGATAAAACCTTAATTATGTGGAATCTCGATTTAGATAACCTGATTGATCGCGCTTGTGATTGGGTTTACGATTATCTGCGAACAAATCCTAAAGTTGGCAATAGCGATCGCTATCTGTGCCATCTATAGTGTTAGGGAACAGGGAACAGGGAACAGGGAACAGGGAACAGACGCGCCCTGTAGAGACGCGCCATGGCGCGTCTCTACTACAATTTTAATGCGTAGTGCTATACCCTTATATCTTCTTATAAAAGCAAGGAAAGTAATAGAAAGCCGAAGAATAGGAGGGCAGATTCAAAAAATACTTGAAATTCTAATTTGCTAGTCATGGTTCCAACTCCTGATGGGGGTTAGTCTGGTCTGGGAGTATCCCACGAACATTGCGTTTGTGGGAAATCCATCTATTTTTACTGTTTTGCTCACCGCCTTATCTTTAATCGGGTGTTAGTTGAGGAGAATTAACCCCATAGTGGAGTAGAAATAGAACGTTGTGACTCAGAAATTAAGTAGGTTTAATTTTAAATGACTTAATCTTCTGAAATCTAAACAACTTAGCTTTTCTCCTTACCTTATATTGTATATTTTTTTTTCACGTCTGTACCTTAAGTTTTCCCCCTATTTGCCCTTCTCTGATTAGTTTTATTAATCTGTATCAAGCGCTGGTTTCCCAAGAAGGCAGATAGGTGTGAAGACCAGACATAGGTTCCCAGTTAAGAATATCGTGTAATAAAGCTTGATAGCCTCGGATATTGGGATGAAGACCATCAGCACTTAAATGTAACCGTCGCCAATGTTCTCCTCGTTTCAACCACAGGTCAAAAATATCGAGATAAGGAATCTGACGTTGTTCACAAGCTAACTGGGTGGCTTGTTTGTAGCGATACTGGTCAGCGTGATTATAATAAAAACAATCGAGAAATGGCATCTTACTTTCATCCACAGGCACCATTCCCACAAATAAAACCGGACACAAATTGACGGCCTGATCTAACAAATGATTCATTTGGGTATGAAAGTGTTCAAAGTCTGTAAACTCCCGTCCATCTGCTCGTCCTAACCGGGGAGAATCATTCACCCCAACCGACAAAATCATTAATTCAGGCTGACGATTTCGGAATTCTCCTCGGTGACTCCATTCTTTTTCTAACCGTTGGGAAACCTGAGCCACACCATTTCCTCGCACCCCTAAATTATAGAGGGCATGACCGGGATGGTTGGGAGACATCCACAGGCGACGTAAGCGTTCTACCCAGCCACCCCCAACGGGATCACCAAATCCATAAATTAGACTGTCTCCGAGAGCAACAATCCTCATGGGAAGATGGGGGTGATAAGGCTTAGGAAAATGGGAAAAAGATTGAGGAGAAAGGGTTCGCATACAAGCCTTCTTTTGAGGTCACATTAAAACCGAGTTGTTAAATTTTAGCACCCTAAAATCCCTCACTAGCAGGCATAATGCCTGTTTTACGGGATTTAAAGTTGCTCCTTTTAACTTGAATTTAGTCTAGCCTTGTTTGAGTTAAAAAAAAAGTTCCTGATGAACCTTTAAGATTAGATTTTTTTATGTTTGCTTGCTGCCGATTCGACAAAGTGTTGTTCAAAGATAAACTCTGAATATTAATTAATAAAATAATGTTCTGATTTTGAACAATTTTATTGACAGTTCTTAATCTTTGAAAAAATATATTAAAAAAGGGGAACTGAACTTAAGGTTTTTTCAGTATCCCCAGGATATTGTTCTCTAAAAACGGCTTATTCCGCTAACTTCTGGCTTTTAACCAATTGGCAATTGTAGGGGGTAAATCCCGTTGCACTTTCCCACTCACATACATTCCAATATGTCCGACGGGGAAAGATTGGACGGTATAATCTTTACTACCCACATATTGTTTTAAGGCAATAGATGATGATGGATCTACTAAATGATCTTTCTCCGCATACAGATTTAAAACAGGCATATTCACCGCTTTTAAATTCACCTGTTTCTCCCCAATCACAACTTCACTTTTAATTAATTTATTGCCTTGGTAGAAATCTTTTAAAAACTGCCGATAAGCTTCTCCCGCTTGATCTGGACTATCAAAAATCCATTTTTCCATCCGCATAAAATTAAGCAATTTATCTTGACTGCTCATAATATCTGGTAAATCCAAATATTTTTGATATCCCAATTGCAACGGTTTAAGCATCAAAAATTCAAGATTGAGGAAATCCCCTGGAACATTCCCCATGGCATCAATCATTAAATCCACATCTAACGCATCAGAACCCAGGGTACAACCTCCCCGCATATTTAATAGGGTATTTTTCATTTTAAAATCAACGGGAGTCACCATCACAATTAAGTTCTTCACCTTGTCGGGGTGCATGGAACTATAACACAAACTAAAGGTTCCCCCTTGACAAATTCCTAACAGATTAATTTTGTCTAATTGATGGGTTTTGCAAATAAAATCGACACAGTTATCCAGATAACCATTTAAGTAGTCATCTAAGGTTAACCAGCGATCGGCGCGAGTCGGATATCCCCAGTCTAGTAAATAAACATCTAATCCCAATTTTAACAAATTAGCAACTAAGGATCGATCTTCCTGTAAGTCAACCATAAACGGACGGTTAACTAAGGCATAAACAATTAAAACCGGAATTTGAAAGGGTTTTTCGACCTGGGATTTAAAGCGATATAAAATCACTTTATCTTCCTTATAAACCACTTCTTTAGGAGAAAAACCCACTTCAATATCTTCTTCTCGTAAACGGCTTAAATTTTCCATACCTTTCACGAGTTTTTGCGTTAACTCTACATATTCGTGGGTGGTATCTTCCAAGCTTAATTGAGTTAAAAAAGGTAACATAAGCTGAATTAGGGTATAGAGTGTGTGGAATGTGGAACAGGCATCTTGCCTGTTAATTAAAACCTATTAACAAAACAGGTCAACCGTTAACCTTCTGGTTCATACTTTGCTAAGGTTTTTTTCAACCGTTTAACTTCTTTCCGCAGTTCATAAACCGTTTTATGAATTTCATCCACTTCGCTGCGAGAGGGCATATTCATCGCTTTCATCCAAGATTCCATTAATTCTTGTTGTTGAATGCGATAGGCATTTAAAGCATTGAGAAAATCTCCATGAACTTTAAGATTTTCTTCCGAAACAAAAGTCTTCTCAAAAATATCGTCAGAAACGATACTCCAGAGATCTTGAAACTTCCGCCAGTCTGTAACGGGTTCGCCTTTTTCAGCTAATTCAACTAACTTTTGAATTAACGCTTCAAAGGACTTAACTTGAATATCGGATAATAAAATTTGATAATTGTTACTGGCGCGATAAAGATTGGTCCATTGATCAAATCCTTTGAGAATTTTATTGTTAAACTCCCGTGTAATTCCTAGGGTCGGACTTTGCAAGAAATTCCCAAAGGTAGGTTGATAAAACATCTCCCAATACAGGTTATTCAGTTCGATCCAAGGTTGACTATTTCCTGTCCAAGTTTGGTTTAACGGGCCAAGGGAAGACTCCATATAAGCCATCCAAACTTGATTAAACTTTTGGATTTGTTGAGAATATAATTGCCAAAGTTGAGTGGTATCTTGATTGATTTTTTGATTTCCTAGGGAAAAATCATCTAATTGTTTGCGAATTTGTGCGGTATAATTGGTTAAGGTTTTTTGCCAATCATCCCCCGCTTGAACTTTCGGTAAAATATCTTGCCAAGCCTCAAAAGACAGCTTCAGAAAACGCATTAATAATTGTTGATTTTGCGTAAACCGTTCTGTTAAAGCAGTCATATTGGGTTTGGTTTCCGCATTTCCGTTTTCTGCGGTTGCTACTCCCATTTGATTAAACCAGGCTTTCCAAATTTGAGTTCCTGCATCCGTCCAAGCATTCACCCAATTTCCGGTTAAATCATTCCAAGTTGCGGTTTCTTTATCCATTTTTTTCACCATGAATTCAATTGTTTAAGAAGAACTCCACCCACCCTACCCTTGAAGACGGGAGGAGTTTTTAATCATTTCCTGGAATCAAACAAAATAGGTATAAAACAGGCAAGATGCCTGTTCCACTTTCTTGAGTGATGTTTAAGTATGATGGGCTCCATTAACTCTTAGGACTTCTCCGGTTACATAATTACTAGCAACTGGAGATAACAGAAATGCACAAGCCCAAGCAATATCTTCGGGTTCTCCAAAGCGACGGAATGGGATTTCTGCAATAATTTTTTCTTTGATATTATCGGCGATCACTTTGGTCATTTCTGTATTAATAAATCCAGGGGCGATCGCATTTGCCCGTACATTATAACGCGCCGCTTCTCTAGCTAAAGATTTGACTAAACCAATCACAGCCGCTTTCGTTGCGGCATAATTCGTTTGACCTGCATTACCGCGATCGCCCGAAATCGAACTAATGGCAACAATTGACCCGGATTTTTGTTTATACATTCCGTCAACAAAGGGTTTAATCGTATTCACAACCCCTTTTAAATTAACATTAATCACCGCATCCCAATCAGCCGGAGACAGTTTACCAAAAAAGTTATCACGGGTAATCCCAGCGTTAGCCACAACCCCATAAACCGGCCCTAATTTTTCAGCAATTTCTTTGCCAACAGCCTCCATTTCTTCTAAATTCGTGACATCGGCTTTCATTGCAAAAGCAGCCGGATGATCATCGGGAATATTAATATCTACAAACGCGACTTTTGCCCCTAATTCGGTTAATAAAGAGACAATGGTTGCTCCAATTCCTCGACCGCCACCCGTGACAAAAATGACTTTATCTTCTAAACCTAAAGAAACCATACTGTTTACTCCAATTCAAGTGATTAGTCTTAATCTTTAAATCCTTTAAACTCGTTCAATGGCTAAAGCCGTACCGCCTCCCGTTCCATGACATAAGGCGGCTAACCCCAGGGTTTTATCCTGCTCTTTTAAGGCATTCAACAAGGTGACAATAATTCGGGTTCCTGATGCGCCAATAGGATGTCCTAAAGCGATCGCACCCCCATTCACATTCATTTTGTCAAAGGGAACGCCTAACATTTGATTGAATAAACAACTACTGACCGCAAAGGCTTCATTATTTTCTACTAAATCAAAATCAGCAATTGTCATATTCAATTTAGTCAGAAGTTTCTGGGTTGCGAGTATCGGAATTTCCGTAAATCGCCAAGTTTCACCTCCGGCTAAAGTCCCTGACATCAGTTTAGCTAAGGGTGTTAAACCGTATTTTTCCACCGCTTGAGCACTGGCTAAAACGACAGCCGCAGCACCATCGGAAAGTTGACTACTATTTCCCGCCGTTAATATTCCCTCTTTACTAAAAGCCGGACGTAATTTAGCTAAACTTTCTAAGGTTGTTTCCGGGCGAATTCCTTCATCTTGATCGAGAATTTGTGTGCCTTTTTTGCTGACAATTTCTATCGGGGCAATTTCCGCTTTAAATATTCCCCGTTGAGTCGCTTCGTTGGCGCGTTTGTGGGAATAAAACGCCACTTCATCTAAATTTTGCCGGGTGAACCCATGTTCAGCAGCCACTCGTTCGGTTTCATCCCCCATTCCCTCTCCAGTGGTGGGGTCAGTTAACCCGTCATACACCAGAATATCAATTAACTGTTCCGGTGCACCCATGAGGAATTTATATCCCCATCTCGCCCGTTGGGAAAGATAAAATCCGGTTTGAGACATGGATTCTATGCCTCCGGCTAAGACGAGATCGGCTTCTCCGGCACGAATGGCGGTTGCGGCATTAATCAGGGTCATCATACCGGAAGAACACACCATATCCACTGCATATCCATCCACATGGGCGGGAATTCCAGCTTTCAGGGCAGCTTGGCGAGGAATGAGTTGTCCGTGTCCGGCGCGGAGAACGTTTCCCAAAATGTAGAGGTCTAAGGCATCACTGGGAACTCCCCCCCGTTCGAGTGCAGCTTTCATAACGTGGGCGCCGAGATCGGAAGGAGAAAAACCTGCTAAGAAACCGCCAAAGCGACCGAGGGGGGTGCGGACTGCTGAAACGATATACACATCAAGCACTAATCCCTGCTCCTCTTGCTAAAACTTTTAAGAACAATGATTCTTTTTTATCATATTTGAGGAGTATAAATTCCTAAATAAAGTATTAAGAATCGAAGAATAATGATTAAGAATCAAGACGTTAATGTTAAGAATTGAACATTAAATATTAAGTTTTGAAAAAATAAGCAACGGGAGAACGGATCAGCAAAGCATAGAAAAGCCTGATGTTGAATTGTTTGGATGAGTTGCGATCGCACAGCACTATCTTTAAAATAATTCCTTTTTGCTTGACACAAACCAGAAAATTGAGCTATACTTAATAAAGTTCGTCAAAAAATATAGGGAAAAATGGCACAACAACTAAAACGTTGGGAATCTCCCCGTTCCCAAGGCAGAAATATTAAAGGAAAAGGGGGATCGGCTAGGGCGCGACAACTGAAAAAACAACGGCAAACCCTCAGAAACAAACTTAATCAAAACCCAAGCAACGGGAAGGATCAATCAGATACCTTCCCGATTTTTTTAGCTTCTTCCGTAAGAAGCCCCACGTCTGACCCGTAGGGCAGCGTGGGATGAATTGCGGTAGGGGTCTGTGCAATTCACCGATTACTGATTATGATCAAAAAAAGAAAAGGAGGTGATGCAAAAGTGTTGAAAGCAATTCAGGTTAGGATTAACATTCTCCTTGAATATTGGGACAAATCGTGGTATCCTCGTGATAGTTTGAGGGATGATCTTGCCAATGATTGAGTAATTGTTGTAACTCACTTTTTAAGATTTCTAAGGCGGTTATTTGGTGATTAATCTCTTCAACTTTCATCGCTAAATGTTGTTTAACCTCCTCACAGGGAAGTTCACCGCGATCGCTAATATTTAAAATCTCTCGAATTTCACTTAAACTTAAACCCAAAGATTGAGCCCGTTTGACAAAGGCTAAACGGTTAACCACCGAGGGCGTAAAAAGTCGATACCCGGAGTCAGACCGTTCAACGGTAGGTGCTAATAAACCAATTTCTTCATAATAGCGAACCGTCTTCACCGATAAGCCACTCCGGGTGGCAACATCACCAATTTTTAAACGTTCCTCTGTAATTACAGCACTCATTTTCAGTGATAAGGTATTGAACAGTTCATTGGCGGATTAGATTGGGTATTTTTAAAACTATTCGCTAACCATTTTAACATATTTTTTTAATATCGGTTGAATGGTGAAAACGGTTTCATTTTCATAGCTGAATTTCTCGATCATTCCCCTTCTTACTAAAGATTGAATTGCTTTAAATAATTCGCCTTGTGATCCTTGACATTTTGCCATTAATGGGGTAATTGAAACGGGTTTACTTTCGTTACTGAGTTGCGCGATCGCGTGTTTCTCACACTCCGATAATCGCTGATAATGCTGCTGTAATATCGTTGTCAATTCATCGCTTAAAAATACTGATTCGTAACTCAAATATTGAGATACTCTACCGCTAAATAAGTTATTAATAGTTTGAGCGACTAATTTTAACCAGAGGGGATTACCTTCATAAAGGTTAATCAATTCTGGCCAGCGATCTTCATCTAATAAACCTTTTTCTCTAATAATTTCTGTTGCGGTTTCACCTAAGCCAGTTAATTGTAATAAATGTACTGCTAAATTATCATCTGTAAATGTTAAAATATCTGAAGGGGGTTCCCAACTATTGAGGATTAAGCAGCTATGATGAGGAATTTCGCCGATCAGTTTAAATAGGGTTCCATAATTTTCATATCCGGGTTTATAATTGCCGGCAAGTTGGCTGCTGTTGAGGATTTGTTGCACGTCATCTAGGATAATGAGACTGCGATGGGTGCGTAAAGATTCTATTAGTATTTCTAGTTGGGTATCAACATTTTCTGGTAAGGTAATTTCGGGTTGATTTGAGAGAAATTGAATCAGGTTTTTGAGGGTGGTTTCCAGGGGTGGGGAAGTGCGAAGACTGCGCCAGATAATGCGATCAAATTGAGTTTGAATTAGGGGGATGAGGTGACGTACAATCGCGCTTTTGCCGATGCCACTCATGCCTGTGATGGTGAGGAGGCGACAGTTTTGGTGTGCGATCGCATTTTCGATGGTGGCGAGTTGGGAGGTGCAGTTGTAGAAGGTTTTGATATCCGGTGCATCTCTTAAGTCAAGTTTTTGTTGCGTGTTGTTTTCATTTGAGTTTTGTGTTGGGGGTGAGTTTTGTGGAGGTTTGGGACGGTGTGGGGTTTCTGTGCAGAAGTTATTTATATTACCTTGTTCTATAAAATTTAAGTTAAGGAAATTAGAAGATTGAGAAATTTCATACCTTTCCATATAAGTAACTACTGATACTCTACCACCGCCGCGATCGCCCTAGCAACTTCCTCCATATCAATAGACGAAACTTCTCCTATTTTACGAATGAATCTTTGTACATCCATACCCCGCAACTGCAACACATCAACTGCCGAAACTTTCGTTAAACCATTAGCAATATCTGGCTCAATCTTAACGTGCCAGATATTGCCAGCATAATATTCTTTCCAATCTGTAATCGGTGCAGCCAATTTCAGTGGTAACTTGCCAACACTATTAGAACTTACCACTACAGACGGACGAATTTTTTTAATTTCTGCTCCCATTGTTGGGTCAAAATTAGTCAACCAAATATCACCCCGTTTAGGAAAAAGAGAGTTAGTAGTCAATTAAATCTCCTGCTTCTAATTCTTGCCATTCTCTATCTTCCTGGTAATGCGACAACATTGCCTCAGCTTGTTTTGCTAGAATGTTTCGCCTCTCTTCTAATGGCAATTGCATAAATTCTCGGCGACTGGGATAATTAGCTAGTGTTGGTATTTCTAAATCTATATCAGTCTGCAAATTGTGAATCTGACGCTTAGAACTCAATGCTTCTATTCGATCCGCTTCTGCTTCTTCGGCTGCAATATCAGCATCAATTTCCTCTTTGTTAGCGTGATAATAAGTCAAAGCTGCATAGACTTGAGTTAGAGTTAAAGAACCGATACGATCAGCAATTTCTTCTGCGGTCAAACTTTGCTTATACCAAATAGCAATGCGCCGGACTGTAACACCCGTTCCTGCAATAATTGGACAGCCACCATGTATGTCAGGCTGACTGGTAATGAGAGTGCCAATATCGGTGATAGTTGACAAGATTTTTTCCTCGCCAATTTATGATTGTTCTCGATCTAGGATAGCACTGTAGACTTGCCAAGTTAATAGAATATCGTCTTCTGTCAGATAATAGACAGTAGCAATTTTACCCGTAAACAATCCTTCTCCTAAAGCCATCGCTCGTGAATTATGTCCACGAACTCTCAAAAGGGTTAGTGTTTCATCTATAACATAATCAGTTGTTAGGAGAAGCTGGGTATTTTGGCACATCCAAAAGGTAGCCACCTGATGATCTGTATCTGAGGGGACTACACTAGCAAACCAAGCACTTGTATCGACCAAGATCATAGGGAATTTTGATCTGGATAAAGAACTTTATCATGTTCTCGACCAGAGAATGTATCTGCATTATCTTCTAATGGTAAAGCCGCGATCTCTGCGAGAATATCGGCAGGACTTTTAGGCTGAGAATGAGACGTTTTCGGAATAACAATTATTTCAACGCTGGTTCCCTCGGTAAGTTCGATTGGCTGCATTAGCCGCAACACTCCCTTTTCATAAATGGCTGCAATTGTCATTGTCATTTGATTATCCTCTCTTAAACTTTAAGAACATAACATTTAGCGTCGAAGAACAAGGTTTAGATATTGATCAACATGGAGAGGAAGCCTATGGCGAAGACTTGGCTTCAGGTTTAAGTTTTATAACTGAAACCTTTGCTGGAAAAGAAGGTTAATTTTAGGATAGGGCCGTTTGATTCGACCTGGTAAATTCTAAAACCTAACCCGCCAAATTCCTTCCCCCAAACCCCAAGGGAAGATAGATTAATTAATATCTTTCCCTGATCGCTATTTTTAAAATTTTTTAACTCATTGAGAACAATTTGATCCAGAAACCGAGTTTCTGAACCTTCCATCTGTATTTAATCCTCTCAAAAAGGCTTAAAAACCCGGTTTTTTGGATCGACGAGAACGTAAGTCCTGGGTGAGTTGAGGGAGGGGTTGTCTGGAAGAACTAGGGGGGAGAGCATATTCTGGTGCGGTTTCAGGTTGTTCAATTTTAGAGCGTTGTAACATCCACCAACGCAAGACCAAAATCACCGCCACGCTGGAAAGTCCAAAGGTTAATAACGATAAACTTGAACTCACTCCACCAATCACAGCATCTACAGTTCCAACCGTTACCACAAAACTCACAATAGGTTCTCGACGATAAGCAGACCTGAGAACACGCGGCCATAAAGCATTCATCACAGTTTTACTCTAAATTTCAATTGTGTTAACTTTTAGTACAATCTCTCGGAATAGGAGCCGACAGAATCATTCTCTAATCTTCTTCACTTCAAAGTTTATCTAATCCCAATTTAACTTAATCTCCAAACTTTTGCTGCATTTTACCCCTTGCGGGGTCAGTTGTCATCCGTTATCAGAGTGATCAGAAACTGAGGATTTGACTGATTCTGTTTAGCCTGAATTCCAGGGAAATCCCAAAATTATGGCTCCACAGGAGAACCCTGAATTAACTTTGACCCATCAGACGAATGACAACTTCTGTAATTAACGGTCAACTATGAACAGTCTTCGCTAAAATTAACTCAACCCCAGCCAGGATAACAAACCCTGTCCGCTAAAATATTCAATTGCCAAGGTGATCAAAAAACCAATCATGGCCGCTCGACCGTTTAACCGTTCAGCATATTGATTGAAACCAAATTTGGGTTCATTTAGGTTGGGGGTTGTCGTCGGTTGTGGTTGATTCATGCTTGAGTTCCTTGGATTTTAAGCGCGTTCATTATGATTTTACCCCTGATTGTATAAACAATGTCCTATCCATCCGACTCCTCCCCCCCTTCAAATGCCATTCAACGGGTTGCCTTTGCCCTGCGTACCACTGGCTGGGTTTGCTTTTGGACACAGCTTGTTTTAGCGGTGGTTTCTGCTCTTATTCAGCTTTTTGCGATTTTTGCCTTTAATCCAGGAAGAACAGCACAAACTGGCGCAACACCAGGAATGGGTGGCGGTTTAGTTTTTGCCTTAATTGGACTGGGTATTTTAGGGTTTAGTATTTTTCAAGCCTTTCGTTACACTCGTTTAGCCCGCAGACTGAAAGCACCGGGAATGGCCCGCCCTAGCCGTGCAGAAACCATGAAGCAAATTCGCCTGGGTTTAACCAGTAACTTAAGCGGAATGGCTGTCACCTTAATTGCATCAGAGGCCATTAACGGCATTTTATTAGCAAAAGCAATCTCTCAACCTCGAAATTTTTTAGCGACCGCAGGCAGTCTGCAAGATTTTATCCAGCCTGTTGATTTTTTCGTAGTTCTCGCGAATACCCACACCATTGTTGCTCACTTCGTTGGAATTGTCGCTGCTTTGTGGTTAATGAGAGAGATTTATAAGAATTAGGAGAAAGCCATAGAATGAATTGGCATGAGTATGAGTAATCGATGGGGAAATGGTGCGTGCGCTGCGCTTACGCACCCTACTTTTTAGAGGGTAGCGATTAAACGAGCTTGTTGAAAGGGGCGATCGCAAATTATACTATTATTTTTACAAGTAATTTCAAGATCATCAATCCAGGCTTTTTGTAAATTAAAACCATGTAATTGTAACTGAATTTGCTGATATGAAAAGGGATAATCCCCTTGTTGTTCCCAAATTAATGTCATTGAATTTCCATTTTGTTTCATGCTATTTCCTGAAGACTCAATCTGATCAGATTCAGTGTTTGCTAGTAAGACAGGAAGCAGTTGATTGGTTGTTGCTGAGGTGAAACTGGGTTGAAGTTGAAATTGATCAATTCTGGAAGTTTCATATCCATCACCTGCATCACTATATAATAGTCCTTGCGCGTTTCTTTCACGGGTGGGATAGAGATGTAAGATTAAGGTTTTTCCCTCTTCCATTGGGATAATACTTCCGGCTTTTATTAATAAAGGAATTTGTTCTAAAGGAGCATCGAATTCAACAATTTGGGAACCTGTTAATAGTTGATCATCCCAAAAATAATACCATTCTCCTGGGGGTAAATAGACATTACGCGATCGCATTCCGGGTTCATAAATCGGACAGATCATTATAGCATTTCCTAATAAAAACGCATCATCAATATCCCATAAATTACTATCCGTTGGATCAAGCCAAAATATCGGACGGACTGGGGGATATCCTTTTTGATGAGTTTCCCAAGTTAAGGTATAAATATAGGGAATTAATCGATAACGTAATTTCAAGAATTCGCGTAAAATACTTAAGGTTGGTTCTCCATACATCCAAGGGGTTCGATGTTCGACGTTATTAGAAGAATGGGTGCGATAAAACATCATAAAACTCGACATTTGAAACCAACGTAAATACAATTCTGCACTGGGGTTTCCTTGAAAACCTCCGGTGTCTGAACCACTATAGGGAACACCCGATAATCCTAACCCAATAACTGTTGAAATGTTTTGACGTAAAGCCGCCCAACTCGACTCAATATCCCCCGTCCAAACCCACGCATAACGTTGTAAACCAGCCCACCCCGCACGAGATACAATAAAAGGGCGTTGATGGGGTCGAGACTGACGTAAACTTTCAAAAGCAGCAGAGGCTTGTAACATTCCATAAACGTTATGAATTTCTCGATGATCTCCGCCTCGACCTTCAACAAAATGACGAGTTACTTTTGGTAATGAACGATCTCCCCACGCAATAAAAGCCGCAGGTTCATTCATATCATGCCAAAACCCACCAACTCCAACTTCTAATAAATATAAATATTGTCGTGTCCACCAACGGCGTACCATTGGATGAGTAAAATCAGGAAAAACTGTCCATCCTGGCCATACCGGGGCGACTACTAATTCACCATTAGGATATTTACAAAAAGCATGAAGAATTTGCCCTTGTAAAAACATTTGATTATGGCGAGTATATTTAATTCCAGGGTTAAGAATACTAATAAATTTAACGCCATGTACTTCGAGTTCTTGAATAAACCGTTGTAAGTCAGGAAATCGTTTAGGATCAATAGTAAAAGCTTGATAATCTACCATGACATCAATATCAAGATGAATGGCACTTAAAGGCAGATCATTTTTTTCAAAATTACGATAGGTTTCTCGAACTTGGGTTTCAGTTCCAAACCCCCAACGAGAATGATGATAGCCTAACGCCCAACGGGGAGGAAGGGGAGAACGTCCGGTTAATTCGGTATAATTTTTGATTAATTGAGGAACAGAACCGAGGGTAAAATAATAGCGCAATGCACCGCCACTAAAATTAGCTGTTGCTGTGTCTGAAAATTGAAAGATAGCTTCATAGGGATTTTCATAAAAGATTAAATAACTCCCTTGTTCATGTAATCCTAAATAGAGGGGAATACACAAATACATGGGGTCAGAACCCGGACTATATTGTCCGGCTGCATCAAAATTCCACATTCTAAATTTTTTAGGTTCTGAAGTAGGTTTCCCTTTTTTATTGACTTCTTTTGCTAATCGTAAATTTAAGGGAAATGAACGCTCTCCTAACCCATAAATTCGTTCTTCGGGTCGTAAATTAGCTCGATGTATTAATTGTTCATCTAACTTTTCTGGGGGATATTCTTCACGAATTAACTGATGTTGAGAATCGAAAAATTGAAGATGACCTTCATTCTGAACCTGGATCGTTAATGTTGCGTTTGGAGAGGTAACAGTCCAAGCATTTTCAGTTTGATTTAAAACGGGGTTGATGGTTTCCCAGTCGTGGCGTTCAATGCCATAGGAATAGGGTAAAACGCTGGGTTTCCAAGTAATTCTAACGAAATCATCGGTTAAAAAGGTTATTTCTAATTCTGCTTTATCAAAATAAAATATTGTGCCTTTTTCTGTGTTTTCTGCTCTTAATAATTTTCCGGGTGTTTCTCCCGTTTCTGAGGAATGGGGTTGCAGGGGGGGAATATTGCGGTCAGCGCGATCGCGTTTATAAGAATATAAGATAGCCTTGGGAGTGTAGGTTAAATAGAGTAAATTGACCCAGAAAAATTTCCATTTTAAGTATAGTTTTTTGAAAAAATTTTTCATTTTATTAAAATAATAAACTTTATGGATAAAAGAATAAAACGCTCACCTATTTTAACCATGGAAAAACTGGGGACAGCCCTACAGCCCCCAGGCATAGCCTGTTGATAAATTTTTCAAGTTTAACATCCTTAAGCTGCTTTTGGTATTTGTTGATCTTGAAATGCGGGTTGGGGAGTGGGTTCTAATTTCCAACCTGCTTTAAATAATTTTTGATAGGTAGCCCACCCTTTGGAACCCCCCGGAATGGGATAATCAGGAACAGAATAATGAGCCATTAAATAATAAGGAACCCAAGGTTTATTGGCCTCAAGGCGCAAATGTAGAATTTTTTTGCCATCGCCTCCACACCGGGAGAGCCAGCACATTTGTCCAGTCATAATTGACTCCTTTTTTAATTAGAATCTTGATTGATATCAAGGTTAAACCATCACACATTCTTTAAATGCTTACTTTTATTCTGTTGCCACAAAAATCAATTGACCTCTACATAAGGTTGGATTTACCTAGGAAAATAAATCTATCTTCTGATATCATGGGTTAGTCATTAACCGTTGATAGTTGATCAAGATCATCTTTAACACTCCCTGGCGTGAATACAGGGTGATTCTTTGTGAAGCAGAAATTCACTCTGTATCAATCTCACGGCAAAGGCGCGATCCTTTGGGGTTTGCAGTAAAATAAATTAATCAAGGAGTTTAGTCACAATGCTTTACTCATTAGAGGAGTGAAAAACTATGACGGCTTTAGCTCAAGAAATTCTTAATACTTTTGATAGTTTGGCTGACGCAGAGCAACTTGAGATTGGGCTAGAAATCTTGAGGCGGCTCGTCCATTTTGACTTTCCACCATTGACAGATGAAGACTTTATCTTAAATGCTGAAGAGTTATTCTTAGCATTAGATCAACAAGAAATTGATTATGAATAGTCCTGATCGTGGCGAAGTCTGGCTTGTCGATCTGGGCTATGTGGCAAAAGTTAGACCCTGCTTAGTGGTTAGTATTCGGTCTCTCAACCAGGATCGAGCCTTAGCGACTCTAATACCTCATACTACAAGCCCAAGGGGTTCACGCTTTGAGGTAGATGTCAAAGCCAGATTCCTGAAGCCCGGAGTGTTCGATGTTCAGAATATCATCACAATTCCTCACGCAAAGCTAGTCAGGAAACTGGGCGAATTAAACTCAGAGCAGTTAGCACAAGTCGAAGAGGCTTTGCTTTTCTGGTTAGGATTTGAGGATATGGATTCTGGTGAAGATCCCTCGATGACGTGAAGGGCGATATGTGCTATACGAGACAGCGCGATCGCGTTTGGGTGCATGGGGTATGCCTTATCGCGCCAGGAAAATCGCATCATTTTTCCTATTTTTGCTGAACTTAATCTCACAGTTAATCAAGTTTTACATAGATAGGGTTTAAGCGCAGGGAACACAGAAAAAAGGGGTTGGGTGTTTGGTTCGATGGGGCGGCGGTAGCCGCCCTGTAAAGATTATCAGGTTTACTTACAAATGAGAATTACCACAACTTGTGGCGGCTGTTGTTTTTTGCTTGAAGTTTTGTGCTGAGTTCCATGCTTAGTTGTTGATGCAGGAGAATTATCGAGAATTTGTTCCTCGCCCCAAGGGAAAGCAAGTTGCACGGCGGTAGGTTGCGATTTGGAAGATGCGTATTTGTTGGAAGTAGCCATCTGTTTTATATATGGGGTTAGGGTTTGCATTGAGGAGAAGTTAGTTGGCCAACGTTGCTTTCCACATTTCTACAATGATTAATTTTTCAAAATTTCACTAGAGTCAGTTTCAGATCATGAGCTATGATCTAAAATTGATCTTGACAATGAGTTAATTCAGGTGTACTGATGGCAAGCCTCAACGCTTCTGAGCAGGGACAAGCAAAGATTAAGCAGGCTAGGAAAGAAAAAGGGTGGAAAGTAGATGATCACAGATGGCTTGTGGAAGCAAGTAATGTTCTGGAGCCAAGCAAAGTTTGGCCCGAATTAGGCCCTTATGCTGATGGTTGCTCAGAAGGGACTTGGAAACGCTTTCTGTACAAAAGAGAAGGGGTTGATACCGATGTCTTCAAGGCTTTCTGTACAGTTTTAGGTCTGCCTTGGGAAGAGATTGTCGATCGCACGGATGTCAGTCAAAGTAAGTCCCTGAAACCAACGGCTATGATCGCACCTGACTGGCGACAACTTTGCCTTACCATGCTTGAGCGTAAAAGACAGCTTACCGTCGATTATTGGCTCAATGGTGCGGATAGGCTACCCTTTGAACAACTAGATTTTGCGCCACTGGGATTGCTACAGCAGAAAAAAGATCAGACTAACCGAAGTATTGGTTATGCGGTAACAGAAAGCTTTGACACAAAGGAAAAGTTTTTTGATGAAGTTCTGCGGGATGGAAAAAATAGTCCGAAAAGCCAAGGGCGACGGTTAGCGATTATTGGAGAATCGGGGGCTGGAAAAACTACCCTATTGCTCAAAATTGGGTTTTGGATGTTGGAACATACCGATGAAATACCGCTCTGGATTGATGGGAGAAAGATAGGCAAAAAACCGCTACACCAATATTTGAAAGAGTGGCTGCAAGCCGCTTCTGGAAAGCTAGTAGATTTACCCCCAGAATGGATTGCAAACCTAGAGCAACGCTTGGAAGAAGGTCGTATTTGCTTGTTGATGGATGGAGTTGAAAAACAGGGAACAGACGTTCGCGAACAGTTGACTGATTGGGGAGTGACTGATTGGGGAGGAAAGTGCCGAGTAGTGTTAACCTGTCGGACAAGTATCTGGAACACCAGCAAAGATCCTTTAGAAGTTTTAGGGTTTGATATTTATCAAAATCTAGGCTTTGGAATTGAGCAAATCAAACAGTGCATTGATGCTTGGTTTGCCAACGACGCAGAAGATTTATGGGCTGAGTTAAACCAGCCAAGATATCACCGCATTAAAAATTTAGTTAGTAATCCTCTATATTTAACGTTTTTGTGTCGTACTTGGCAACCAAAACGCCAATTGCCCAGTACCAAAGCCGGTCTAATTCAATGGTTTCTTAATACAGACTATGACCGGAGCATTCCAGAATCTAAAAAACCCCAAAAGCAAGCCTTGATAAATTCTCTCGAACAATTGGCAAAACAGGCAATTGAAAGAGGTGAATATTTGTTATCGCATTCCCTAGTCTGTTCTAAATTAGGGGAATCAGATGAGGATTTATTTAAGTTAGCTATCAACCAGCTTGGATGGTTGCAGCGTGTCAGTCCTTACTCAGAGGAATATGAATTCTTACATGACTCATTTAAGGAGTATTTTGCAGCGAAAGCTATACCTCATAGGGACTACTTTTTAAAGCACATCCCTCAGAACCCAAATCAAGGTACTTATCTCATTTTTGATCCCAAGTGGAAAGAGGTCATTTTGCTATGGTTGGGACGCGAGGATGTGGACAATGAGGAGAAAGAAAAATTTATTAAGTTATTGGTAGAGTTTGAGGATGGGTGTCAAGACTTTTATTTTTATCGAGCGTGTTGTTTAGCAGCGTCGGCAATAGCTGAATTTAAAGAGTGCAGACGTAATAGGGAGATTGTGTTGTGGCTTGTTAGATTAGGCTTCAGTTCTCAAACATTTGACGCTCCAAGCGCACAGTTAGCGAGAGAAACACTTATAGAGACAGATCGTACCCTTGCTGTCACCATTTTGATTGACACAATCAACAATAGGCTAAATCTTTGTGTCGGTTATTTGTTGGTTTGGGCATTAGGGCAAATTGGTGGGGGTTCACCAGAAGCTATTTCTACTCTCCTTTCCTTGATTTGCACTAGCACCCCTGATGCCACCCATTATGAATGTAACTCTAACCACTATCAAGCGATTGATAGTTTAGCACAAATTGCTTTTAACGACTCAGAATCAATCAAAGTTATAAGTGACCTGATTGATAGCAATACTGATATGCTTACTCGCGTTAAAGCTGCTAACTGTTTAGTTGAAATCGCACCGAGTCACAAGTCAAAAGCTATCAATACTTTGATTGAATTAATGGATTCTGAGCAAAATGCTGATATTCGTTGTAGAGCAGCTTATAGCTTGGCTAAGATAGATAGTCAATACTTAAAAAAAGCAGTTGAAACTCTGAGCGATATCATTGATAGTTATAATGATTTTAATCCTAATAATTTAATTCATCATTTAACAGCTAGTCGCTTAATAGAACTTGCAGATAAGCACCCTAAAGCAATTGCGTTGGCTCCCTTACTTGAAATAACATCGAACTATCCAGAATCAATTACAGAACTAATCGATCTGATTGGCAGCAGTTCTGACTCATCTATTTCTGTTGGGGCAGCAAAAAAATTAGAAGAAGTTGGAATAGGTAATTATGAAGCAGTCAAAATATTGATTGAACTGATTCACTCTAATATCGATTCGTCGAGCCGTTTTCTAGTGGCTGAATGTTTGGGTAAAATACTTCAAACCCATCAGTTTGAGTTGGCAATTTCATCCATGAAAGACTGTCTATGCGATCAGATTGCTGAAAGTGATTTTAATCTATATTACAACTGCTATAAAGCGATTTGGCCTTGTGCCCAAAACATGAGCTACCCAGAATTTTTCAGAGTTTGGCATGGCGAACCGCAAAGCCACAAATGGGAACTGTTTCCTCAAGACATTCTCCGTGCGCTGTCCACTGATTCACAATTAAGGGATTCTGTAAAGCTAATTTGTATTGACGGTAACAAGTTTATTGAACGTGATAACCCATCAGGTAAAATTTATAGCGAAATGGTTAAGCATGGCTGTTCTAAAAGCGATGATGGAATACCTAAAACAATGCTTGACCTTCAAACTTATTGGGATTTGCTAGACAGCGAAAAACAGATGGTCTTAGTCTTATACGAAAACCATAAAGGAACAGAGCCAAAAGACTTTAGTAAGTGCTTTCTTGATGCCATCAGTAAATTTGATGGCTTGATTTGTGTTGTCAGCAGTAAACCAGAAGACAATTTGCTCCTGAAACAGTTCTCATCTCACGATCCTAATCTAATTGAGAATATCATCAAGTGGATAGAAGCGAGCCTTATCGAAAGTCTGTAAAAGCGATTACCCATCAAGCGATACTCATTTTCAGCAAGCCGGATTTCGAGCATTACTCAAAAACTAGACCATTCTAGTGAGATACATACTATAATAAAAGATTGGTGCAAAAAATTTTATGCGGAGAAGAAGTTAGATGGCTCGATATAGAGGCCCCCGTCTGAGAATCGTTCGTCGTTTGGGCGATTTACCCGGATTAACCCGGAAGACCCCCAGAAAGGCCTATCCCCCTGGACAACACGGTCAAGCTCGTCGCAAACGTTCAGAATATGCGATTCGGTTAGAAGAGAAGCAAAAACTGCGCTATAACTACGGTGTTTCGGAGCGTCAACTGTTACGCTATGTCCGTAAAGCTCGCCGCGCTTCTGGTTCCACTGGACAAGTGTTGCTGCAACTGTTGGAAATGCGGTTGGATAATACCATTTTCCGGTTAGGAATGGCCCCTACAATTCCGGCGGCTCGTCAGTTGGTCAGTCATGGTCACGTTACCGTCAATGGTCATCGCGTGAATATTCCCAGCTATCAATGCAGACCGGGCGAATTAATTGGGATCAGAAATACTGAAAAATCCCGTGAACTGGTAAAAGCCAATTTACAATATCCCGGTTTAGCCAACGTTCCTAGCCATTTAGAGTTAGATAAAGAAAAATTAACTGCGAAGGTGAATAGCGTCATTGAACGGGAATGGGTGGCTTTACAAATTAACGAACTGTTAGTGGTTGAATATTATTCACGTCAAGCCTAAGAGTTCCTCACCGTTCTATTTTATGTGGGGCGTTATCGGCTAAAAATAACGTACCCCACCCGGTTATTATTAAACCCTAAATCCAAAATCAATCAGGCTGCTATCCCCCAATTTGGGACATGGTTCGAGAGTAATTTCCGGTTGTACCAGAGTCCCGTTGTTTAAAATTAATATCGGGTTTAATTATTAATAGGTTATTCACCTGTTCTCGTAACTCCTCAAACGTCGCACCTTGACGCAGAGGAGTTTTTAAGTCAATTTGTCCGGTTTCATTGAGTAAACAAGGTCGTAACCAACCATCGGCGGAGAATCTCATTCGGTTACAGCGATCGCAAAAACATTCTGACATCTGACTAATAAATCCTAATGTTCCTTTTGCCCCCGGTATTTGAAAGACATCCGCAGGGCCGTTTCCCCTCACCTGTGAAGTTTCTAATCCCCATTTATCTCGAATTTGTTGTCTTAGTTCTTCTGAAGAAATCCAACCGCGATCGGCAAATAAATCGTTATTTCCAATGGGCATAAATTCAATAAATCTGACGTGCCATTGTCGTTCAATTGTTAATTTTGCTAACTCCACAACTTCATGATCATTTACCCCAGGAATTACCACAACGTTTAATTTTAAAGGGTTAAAACCAACTTGATAAGCGGCTTGTATTCCCTCCCAAACCTGTTGCCAACGGCTACGTCCTCGGTTTCCGATAATTTGATCAAAAATATCAGGATCGAGGGAATCTAAACTAATATTAATCCGTCTTAGTCCAGCCTGATATAAATCCTCTGCCATTTCTGCTAATAAAAAGCCATTGGTTGTCATCGCCACATCTTGGGTTTCAGGAAAGGCGTTAATTTGTTTCACCAATTCTACAACCCCAGGACGTAATAAAGGTTCACCTCCGGTTAACCGAAATCGAGTAAACCCAACGGGAATAAATACCTCTCGCAACAGCGTTAATAGTTCATCCAGAGTCAACAAATTCTGTTGCAGAATATAATCAATTTCCGTTCCTTCGGGCATACAATATTGACACCGAAAGTTACAACGATCAATCAAACTAATGCGAAGATAATCAACAAGGTTCATGGAATTTTAGGAGAATAACAGAATATTGTTCTTTCTGTATTATGTCGAATTTTTCTATTGTAGGGTGAGTTAGAATTAGGATTGTGATGGATATTGTCTTAAAAGGGACTGAATAATTTGTTTTGAAGCTCGAAAGGTGGTACTTTGTAGACGATTAATAGCTGTCGGTAAGTTCAACAAATTTTGTTTAGCGGCTTCATCTAATATTCCTAACAAACCTGTGACCTTTAAACCCCGTTCTTGAGCAATTTTTCTACCTAAAGCATCATCAATAATCACCAAACTAGCTTCTATCTGTTCTGCTAAAATAATAGCAGCTTGCTCCCCAGCATCTAAAGCACTTAAATCTTGATTAAATATCACATCAACGGTTTTGACAATTAACCATTTAGGCGGATTTTTAATCCATGTTTTTACAGGTTCAGGAGAGCCTAAATGAGATAACTCTTGTTGAACAATACTAGGAATCATTACCTGACCATAAAGTTGATGTAATATCTCAATTTCATCGATCAGAATCAGATAACAAATGGGTGATGTATCGGATACAACAATCATAAAGAGTTTAATTTTCCTAGTTCTTTCAATTGTTCATGAGTTTGGCGATCAGCTTCTAAATCCGTTTGATCATAGTTAAGATCAATTCCTTTTTCTTTAAGAAAACTATCTACTTCTAAGCGGGTAGACATTCCTAATAATTCTCGAACTTTACCAATACTAATTGAACCTTCACGATAAGCTTCTGTAACAATCATTTCTAAAATGTGTTGTTCTAAACTTCCCCATTTTGTCTGTAGGGAAAAAACAACTTCATCAGGAAGTACAATTGAGACTTGCATCATGGTTTCCTTGGAAAGTCATCAGGAATATCCAAGTTATAGCATAAAATTGTATAACGTGACTTGTCCTCAAAAAATATCGGATTTCACGAGATCATTCAACTTAATCTTTGTTCTTCGAGTAAACATCACTCAATATTATACAGGGTTTCAGTTATGAAAAAGGTTTTAGTCACGGGTGGAACTGGATTTTTAGGTCAGAAATTAGCCTTGAGATTGCATTCTTTAGGTCAGGATGTGACAATTTTAGGACGTAACTTAATTATAGGCGATCGCTTACAACAATTAGGACTCAAATTCTTACCCGTTGATATCACTAATTCCGATGCTATATTATCAGTAATGTCTGGACAAGAAGATGTGTTTCATTGTGCGGCTTTATCTTCTCCCTGGGGACGAGAAGAAGAGTTTTATAAAACGAATGTTATCGGAACTCGGAATATTATTGAAAGTTGTTTCACTCATCATGTCAGACGTTTAATTTATGTTTCTACTTCGGCGGTTTATTTTAATTTAACCCATCGCTTTAATATTAAAGAAACCGATAATTTAGCTCAAAATCCTATCCATCCTTATATTAAAACAAAGCAATTAGCAGAACAAGAAATTAATCGGGGGTTTCAACAAGGTTTACCTGTGATTTCTATTCGTCCCCGTGGTATTTTTGGCCCTGGGGATACGGTAATTTTTCCCCGACTATTAAAAGTGAGTGAAACAACGGGTATTCCCTTAATTAATGGAGGAAAAGCGATATTAGATATGACTTATATTGATAATGTTATAGATGGGTTATTATTGTGTCAAACTGCACCCGCTCATGTATTAGGAGAATATTTTAATATTACCAATGGAGAACCGACGGAATTATTAACATTATTAGAAAAATTATCACAAAAATTGAATATTTCCTTAAAGTTTAAACCTTTACCCTATGCGATCGCCTACACTTTAGCAACGGGGATGGAATGGTTTTATCAATCTTTTTTACCAAATCGAGAACCTGCTTTAACGCGCTATACTCTAGGATTATTAGCTTTTAGTCAAACTTTGGATATTACATCGGCTAAAATCCAGTTAGGGTATAAACCTCAAATTTCGATTGAACAAGGGTTAGATGAGTTTGTTAGATATTGGAAATCTTTATAAAATAAGGTTAAAGTACAACAACAGAATATGGTAGAAATTACATTTTTGAAGGCGGGATATTGTACACACCCTGAAGCGATGGTACTTCCGGGGGAAAGTTGGAAATCCATTATTTTTCCGGCGTTATTTGCTTTAATTCGTCACCCTATGGGGTGGATTTTATTTGATACGGGATATTCTGAACGATTTTATCAAGAAACACAATATCTACCTAATAAGCTTTATGCTTTATTAACCCCGGTTTATTTAAAACCTCAAGAAACTGCAATTTCTCAACTCAAACAGTTAGGAATTGAACCGGAGGAGATTAAATATATTATTATTTCTCATTTTCATGCAGATCATATTGGGGGATTAAAGGATTTTCCCAAAGCAGAATTTATTTGTTTTCAATCGGGTTATAATAAAATTAAAAATATACAAGGTTTGAGGGCATTAAAAGCTGGTTTTTTAGCAGGTTTAATGCCTAATAATTTTGAAGATCGAGTAATTTTTGCGGAAAATAGTAATAGGATAAAATTACCAGAAAATTTAGCTCCCTTTGAACAGGGGTTTGATTTATTGGGAGATGGTTGTTTAATTGCCA
The DNA here is from genome assembly GCF_015207485.1 of Planktothrix mougeotii LEGE 06226. Taxonomy (NCBI): domain Bacteria; kingdom Bacillati; phylum Cyanobacteriota; class Cyanophyceae; order Oscillatoriales; family Microcoleaceae; genus Planktothrix; species Planktothrix mougeotii. Next base: position 24,646 of record NZ_JADEWU010000038.1, on the reverse strand, counting down.
TTGAATTACCGGGTCATGCTGTTGGACAACTGGGGTTATATTTAACCGATAATAGCGGAAAACAGTATTTTTTAATTGCCGATGCTTGTTGGTTAAATCGTGCCTATCAAGAATTAATTTATCCTCAACGCATTGCTGATTTATTGTTTGCAGATAAAACGGCTTATCGAGAAACCTTGAAAAAAATCAATCAGTTATATCGAAATAATCCGAAGGTTAATATTGTGCCATCCCATAGTTCAATTGATTAGCAGAAATAGCTTAGTTTCTATCTAACTTTTTAACGGAATTGTAATTAAAAACTCAGTTCCTACTCCTAAGCTAGAAAAACAATTGAGTTGTCCTTGATGTTTATCCGTGACTAAATGATAAGCCAAAGATAATCCTAAACCTGTTCCTTTTCCCTGTATGTGTGAGGTCATCAACGGGTCAAAAATACTTTTACATTCAACTTCTGACATTCCAATTCCATTATCAGAAATCGAGATAGCAACGGTATTTTTATCTTGTAAATAGGTACGAATGATAATCTGAGGTTGAGTGGTTAAATCTCCTTTAGAACTGGTTGCTTCTAACTGATCAATGGTATAGGTGAGTAAATTCATAAACACCTGATTCAATTGTCCGGCGTAGCACTCCACTTTCGGTAAAGCACTATATTCTTTAATTAAGTTAATACTCGGTCGTCCCGCTTTAGCTTGCAGACGATTTTGTAAGATTAAAATTGTACTATCTAAGCCTTCATGAATATCCACCAATTTCATTTGAGCTTCATCTAAACGAGTGAAATGGCGCAGCGATCGCACGACATCCCGAATTCGTTCTGACCCGACTTTCATCGATTCTAAAATTCTCGGTAAATCTTGTTTTAAAAAGCTCAAATTCATCTCTTCTATTTCATCAGCAATTTCAGGAATAATCTGAGGATAATGCTGTTGATATAAAGCCAATAACTTCATTAAATCCTCAATATAATTTTTGGCATGGGCAATATTTCCTGAAATAAAATTAACCGGATTATTAATTTCATGGGCAATTCCCGCCACTAACTGACCCAAACTTGACATTTTTTCGGTTTGAATCAATTGAGTTTGAGTGCGTTGAAGCTGATTTAAAATCTCTTCTAATTCCGCTCGTCGTTTAGCTTCTTGTCCTTCACTTTGGCGTAAAGCCTCTTCCATTTTTTGCCGTTCTGTAATATCTAATCCGACGAAAACCGCCGCCGATCCGCGATGATATTTTTGAGCCACGATTAAATAAGTGTAAGGAACACCCCGAACATTAGCCGTAATTTCCCTGGAGCTTTTCCAAGCATCTTGGGCAAAAAATTCATAGACAAATTCATTAAATTTGGGGCTATTTTGCAGAAATCCGACTTCTTTCCCAACAAATTCTTCCGCCGGAACATTGTAAGAATTGGCTAAATGGCGATTGACCCCTAAATATTTTAAATCAGAACTAATCCAAGAAACTAACCCCGGTACTGCATTTAATACGGCTTCTAATTGATCTTTGGATGCGACCACCGCAGAGGATGTGGCTTTTCGGTCAGAAATATCCGTCGCAAAACCACAAATTAATGGGGAACAGAGAACACAGGCTGAACCAAATTCCGTTTGAACGGTTAAGTCGGGTTTAGTAGACTGTAATTCTAAATAATTAATCGTAAAGTCAACGGGAAAAATAAAACCAGATTTTTTTTGATGACGGGACTCAAAAGTTAATGATCCTTTTTGCTGTAATTCTTGGCAATATTCTCCCCAAACTAAAGGGGTTAAATCTCGATCAATATCATGAATATTCAGTTGTAGTAATTCACTTTGAGTATAACCCAACATCCGACAGGCGGCTTGATTCACATAACAAAAACGACCTTCTAACGTCATCCAAAAAATCGCCGTTGCTGCTTGTTCAAAGGCTTGTTGAGTCAGTTGTAATTTTTCTTGTAATTGTTTTTGAGGGGTAATCACTTCCAGGGATAACATTAACCCCCCAATGGTTCCTGATGCGGTTTTCCAAGGTTGAACAACCCATTTTTTCCACTCTAGGGCACCATTGACCAAAGGTTGACAAATTTCCAGTTCCCAATACGGTAATTTTCCTGCTAAAGACTGTTCAGCATTTTGATACCAAATTTCCGGTAAATGGGGAAACCCGTCTTGATGAGAACAACCGATTAAATCAGGATGTCCCCCTGCATAGTTTTGTTGCCATTGACGGGACACGGCTAAATACCGCAGTTGCGAGTCAACCATTGCCACTGCCGTTGGTAAATATTCCACAAAACGACGGAAATAATCTTCCTCGGCATTGGCAGAAGTCGGGGAAAGAATCAACTTCCCTGGGGGATCAGGAGGGTTAGAAATGATAATGGGTAGAACTCGCCTTTTGTTCACGGTTTGGCACTCCCTCAGTCAAGGTTGGGTCAAATAAGTTGATCCATTTCTGAATACAAGATGGAAGAAATTGATTTCTGAAATAGACTTTTAAATGGAAGTTTACCCGAATGAGGGGTATTACCCTCCATTGTATGATTAATTACACCCTGTTGTCTATAAGTACCCTCGATTTATCGTCGAAATTCTCGGCTGTGAGGGCTGGCTAGACAGTTAATCATTCTTTTTTTAAATTAATTGTTATCTCTGATACTGAAATCTCAGTAACTAATTAATGTAACTCACGTCCAGTAGAGATTTCCTCTATCTGGGGTTAAGTAGAGTATGGCATTGTTTTGTTCAGTTTCCGAGGAAGTTAGAGATGACTAACTTCCTATAACACGGTCAATAAGATAATTTCAGCGACTTTTATCCCAAAATGAATTAATTTAACAATTCCATTCCTCGACGATAAAGTTCTTGAGCATAATCTGTCCAGGTTCCCTGTCCCCAATAGCGAAAACAACTGGTTTGTAATAACAAGTTGTACAATAATGCTTGTTGATAATGAATATCTTTTGTTATATTTGGGTTTTGCTGCACTAAGGAATCATACTTTTGATGAAAAGCAATACTCAATTGTTTCATCGGTTCTAAAACATTTTCATAGCCTTGCACCCAACTTAAATTATTTGTCCAGGATGCACCCTCCATTTGAAATGAATGATCGGTTTGTTTTAAATGAGCGATCGCAACTTCAACAGCTTCTGGTGTCGCTTGATTAGGATCAATTTTTTGCCAAATTTTATGCTGATGAACCGCTTGACAAAGGGGATAATCTTCTGGGTTCACTCCTGATGCTTCTAATAATTCTAAATATTCCGTTCCATTCAACGCTACAACCCCAGAATTTTCTGGATTTTGATCCCGCATTTCAAAGTAAATTCTAAAGAAATCACGGGGATATTCATTCATCATCACCCCACCATTTTCTCCATCGGCAATTTGTGTTACTAAAGCCGGAACCTCAACCCCAGAAATAGATTGTTTTTGCTTAGTTTTAGCTTCAAAATAAGGCTGCATCTGGGCGACTAATTTGGTATCCGATCCTTGAGTTTTAATTAAAGCAATGATGCTTACCGTTTCCCCCTGAGAATTCCGGGCAATTAACCGATTAGGACTATATTTTTGCTCTTGAGGGAGTCCGCCACCTTCTAAAGTTTCTACCGAATGTTCCTGAACCAATAACCAGCGATAACCACAATCTTTTAAGGCTTTTATATATTCATATAAGGTATCAGGATGATTGGGTAAGTGCATTTCGGGAGGTGAAAACCCCTTAACTCGCTTTAAAGCTTCTTCTCCAAAAATAGCGGCAAAATGATGTTGCCAAGCTTGAATTTGTAATAAAATATCAGGAATCGGAGTTGAAGGAACCACCCCATGGCTCCACAGAGTTCCTAACCATTCCACATAAGGTTGATAGTCGGGATCGCAGGTAATTTTTTTCAAAGAATTTAGAATATCCTCTCGCCCCATTTGCTCAAATGCCCATAATAAATTCCCGGAATAATCCAACATAATTCGAGGGTTACATCCTTCAGCGACTAATTGAGGAATAAACTCTCCCATCCGCCGATAACACCAAGCAAAGGGTTCCGCATTATGGTTATCCCCTTCCTGGGGATGCTCATACATATATTGAAGATTACTGATTAATGCCCCATTTTCCCCCGCCGGAATCGTCGGTTGATGAAAATGTAAGGCACAAGCAAAGCCAGCCGTGATTTGATCTAACTTTAAATTTGTTTTTGGAGAAAATATGGGATAATTATGATTAACAAGATCCTGGATTTGGGCTTCCCAACCACAAATGTTAGGGAGGCTAGAATCTAAGTGTTCTAAAATAGAAAAAGGAGTTAAAAATTCGGGCTTGGTCATAAAACTAAATCTTCAGCAATTGGAACACAAAATTTAATAATCCCATCATACTTTTGAATACAAAAACTCAAAACAGGGCAGTTAATACACCGCAATATTTTGAGAGAGGGGAGGAAGGGGTTTAGTCAAGGTTCAATTTGAGCAAATGGGGGTTTTGATTTAGACGATAAAACGTTATAGTAAATAACGCTGGTACTTGACGTGGAGTCAACAAGGACAACCTTTTTGAGTCGTAAACAGTTATTACTGACATTCTATCCTGAAATTGGACAAATGATCCTTCATCTGTTGTAGAGGTTTAAGTTGTGAATTGAGAGGGTGAAAGGCTTCTAAATCTTTAATTTTATTGTTGATGCAAAATTTTGAGTGTTTAAGGTAGTATGAGTATTAATTTTGGACGAGAAACTTGCTGTAATTTGCCCAGTGCTGAAGCACGAGAATGGTTAGTCACCAATGGGATCGGTGGCTATGCTTCAGGAACAATCGCAGGTGTACTAACACGCCGTTATCAAGGGTTATTAGTGGCGGCTTTAAAACCTCCCTTGGGTCGTACCTTACTGGTGGCGAAAATAGATGACCTTGTAGACTATCAGGGACAAGTTTATCCCCTGTATACGAACCGTTGGGCTGGAGGCTCAATTGACGGTTATGGACATCACCAGATTGAACGGTTTCAGTTAGAACGAACGATCCCCACCTGGAAATTTGCCTGCGCCGATGCGTTGCTGGAAAAACGAATTTGGATGCAGCCCGAAGCGAATATTACCTACGTTCGTTATAGTTTAACTCGTGCCTCTGGCCCTATTACCCTGACCTTAAAAGTTTTTGTTAATTATCGAGATTATCATAGGGATACCCAGGCCGGGAATTGGCAAATGCAGATCGAACCCGTTGAAAACGGCCTGTGTGTGACCGCCTTTGCAGAAGCAGTACCTTTTTATTTATTAACCGATCGCGCTAGTGTTACCTCCACCCCCCAATGGCACTATAACTTTGATTTAGTACGGGAACGGGAACGGGGCTTAAAAGATTATGAAGATCATCTGCAAGCCGCCACCTTTACCGCCACCTTAAACCCCGGAGAATCTTTGTGTTTTGTTGCGAGTACAGAACCCAATCCTAGTTTAAATGGAGAAGCCGCCTTAGAAGTCCGTCGCACCTACGAACGCAAATTATTAGGATTTTGGCAAGATAGCTGTCCGGCCAACATCCGAGAAACGCCTCCATGGATACAACAGTTGGTGTTTGCGGCGGATCAATTTATTGTCAATCGTGCCATTCCCGAAAATCCAGTCGGTAAAACCATTCTAGCTGGCTATCCTTGGTTTGGTGATTGGGGACGGGATACCATGATTAGTTTACCCGGTCTGACCATCACCACAGGTCGGCTACAAATTGCCCGTGCGATTCTTTATACCTACGCCAAATACGTTGATCAAGGGATGTTACCCAACCGTTTCCCCGACGAAGGAGAAATCCCAGAATATAACACCGTTGATGCGACCCTTTGGTATTTTGAAGCCATTCGTCAATATTATGACATCACCGAAGATCTTGATGTGATCGAAAATTTATTTCCTGTACTCACGGATATTATTCACTCTCACTGTCGGGGAACTCGCTACAATATTCACCTTGATCCAGCCGATGGTTTACTGTATGCCGGAGAACTGGGAACTCAATTAACCTGGATGGATGCCAAAATCGGAGATTGGGTTGTTACGCCCCGCATCGGTAAACCCATTGAAATTAATGCCCTTTGGTATAATGCCCTACGAATTATGGGGAAATTTGCCCGTCAAATTGGCAGACCCTATCAAGAATATGATGCCCTCGCGGATCGGGCTTTAGCTCGGTTTGAACGGTTCTGGCATCCTGAATTAGGCTATTGCTATGATGTGATCGATGGGATTTATGGGGATGATGCCACCTTGCGTCCGAATCAAATTTTTGCTGTTTCTCTGCCTAACAGCGCCCTCCCCCCTGAACAGCAACGGGCCGTTGTTGAAACCTGCGGACAGTTTTTGCTGACGTCCTTTGGGTTGCGATCGCTCGCCCCTAATCATTTTCACTATCGAGGGTATTATGGGGGAAATCCGATTCAACGAGATAGTGCTTATCATCAAGGGACAGTTTGGGCTTGGCTGTTAGGGTCGTTTGTGATTGCCCATTTGCGGGTATTCCAAAATCCTAATCTAGCCCGTACTTTTTTAGACCCCATGATTAACCATCTTTCCACAGCCGGACTCGGAAGTATTAGCGAAATTTTTGATGGTAATGCCCCCATGCACCCCCAGGGCTGTATTGCCCAAGCTTGGTCAGTGGGAGAAATTCTTCGGGCTTGGTTAGCGATAGAACGTTTTAGATAATCAGTTATCAGTTATCAGTTATCAGTTATCAGTTAATAATTGGCAAATCCTATAGCAATTCGCGCCGAAGTTGTAATCATTTACAACTGAAATAAAACAGCCAAAAGTATTATCTAATTTTGCCCATTGCCCATTCGTAATTCGTAATTCGTAATTCGTAATTCGTAATTCCCTGTTCCCTCTTTTAAATTTAAGGTTTGGACGATGAGTTTAAAGGCGGTTCTATTTGATTTTAATGGAGTCATTATTAATGATGAACCCATCCATGAACAACTAATAGAAGAATTGTTGTTGGCAGAAAACCTGCGTTCTAAACGGGAGGAAATTCACAAATTTTGTTTGGGAAGAAGTGATCGCGCTTGTTTAACAGATTTGTTAACTTATTGCGGTCGTACTGTTACCAATAGCTATTTGGATCAGTTAATTGAACGTAAATCCCTTGCCTATAAACAGCGTTTAGAACAGTTAGAACAACTTCCTATCTATCCGGGTTTGGAGGAGTTTATTCAACACTTGCAAGCATCTGATCTAAAATTAGCCTTGGTGACGGGGGCGATCCGGCCAGAAGTGGAACTGATTTTAAATAAAATCGGGCTGATGGAGGTTTTTCCGGTGATTGTAACGGGGGATGATATTATCCTCAGCAAACCCGAACCCGAAGGCTATTTATTAGCAGTACAAACCTTAAACCAAGTCTACCCCCAGTTAAATTTACAGCCCTCGGACTGTCTCGCCTTAGAGGATACCTTTGTTGGGATTATCGCGGCTCAACGGGCTGATATTCAAGTGGTCGGGATCGCCCATACCTACCCCCTGCATCTTCTCCAACGCTGGGCTAATTGGGCTGTGGATCGATTCGGTGATCTGGAATTAGACAGAATTCAAAAAAATTTTTTACAAGAATCTTTACAATCTGGGGTTCCGTTGTGTTAGAATAATAAATCGGAGTCAGACATCATTCCTCACACTGGATTGTTTGACTCGCACGGGGAATTAGCTCAGTTGGTAGAGTGCTGCGATCGCACCGCAGAGGTCAGGGGTTCGAATCCCCTATTCTCCATTTTTGGTAATTCTAGTTCTACCCCCTCAGCTAATTTCCTAAAGTGATTAGATCTGTCCCTGATCCCTTAGAATAACCAATTGAGTTGAACGATTGCCCATTACATTTTTATCTATGTCTTTGGATACCCCGACCTCCGAGTTGATCACCACTGAACCTGAATCTCCTGCGAGTGTACTGGAGGTTGATCCGAATTTACAAGTCCGGTTTAAGCGCGAAGACGGACGATTACTCTTATTTTTACCGCCGGAAAATAATCGTGAAGACAGTGAGACTAACCTCAATAATACCTGGACAGAACTTTGGCAACAACTCAAACATCGTCTCAATGGCAGTGAACACGCAGAACAACCCCAAACCGAGGTGCATCTGATCGCCGAAAATCGGTTATTAGATGGCCGTCAACTGCAAGATATCGCCGAAGCCTTAAACGAAGTCCAACTGCAACTGAAACGGGTTAAAACCAGTCGCCGTCAAACCGCCGTCGCCGCCGTCATGGCAGGATATAGTGTTGATCAAGATGCAGAACGGGAAACCTTAACTCAATCTGTCTCGGAACCTTCCCCATCCACCTTAGCAGAACCGTTATATTTGAAAAAAACGGTGCGGTCTGGGGTGGATATTCGTCACCCGGGAACCATTGTGATTTTTGGGGATGTTAATCCGGGTAGTTCGATTATTGCCGATGGCGATATTATTATTTGGGGACGTTTAGGGGGAAATGTCCACGCTGGAGCTAAAGGCAACCGTAACAGTTTAATTATGGCCCTGCAAATGGAACCCAAGTTAATTCGGATTGCGGATCAAGTAGCACGGGGGCCAGAAACATCACCCGAACAAGTTTATCCTGAAGTGGCTTATATTAATGCTAACGGTATTCGCATCAGTCACGCCAGGGAAGTTGCCAAAGCCAGAGTATTGACCCTTGAGCCTTAACCGATTAAGCACGTAAATACGTTATCCTAATCACCGGATCAATTATTGCTGAATACAAATATGAGTCGTGTTATTGTAATTACCTCTGGAAAAGGAGGAGTCGGAAAAACAACCTGCACCGCTAATGTGGGGATGGCATTAGCAAAACGAGGACATAAAGTTGTCCTGATTGATGCCGATTTTGGATTAAGAAATTTAGACTTACTCCTGGGTTTAGAAAATCGAATTGTCTATACCGCAATGGAAGTTTTATCCGGGGAATGTCGATTAGAACAAGCTTTAGTTAAAGATAAACGAGAAGCCCGTTTAGTGTTATTACCTGCGGCTCAAAACCGGATGAAAGAAGCCGTGACCCCGGATCAAATGAAACAATTAGTAGAAATGTTAGAGGGGAAATATGATTATATTTTAATTGATTGTCCGGCGGGTATTGAACAGGGATTTCAAAATGCGATCGCTCCCGCTAAAGAAGCCATTATTGTCACGACTCCAGAGATTTCAGCCGTTCGAGATGCGGATCGAGTGATTGGGTTATTAGAAGCCAATTCCGTTAAACAAATTCGGTTATTAATTAATCGAATTAAACCCTTAATGGTGGAAGCTAACGATATGATGTCGGTGCAGGATGTGGAAGAAATTTTAGCGATTCCTTTAATTGGGGTGGTTCCCGATGATGAAACCGTAATTGTTTCTACTAATAAAGGAGAACCATTAATATTAGCAGAAAACGCCTCTCAAGCTGCCCAAGCGTTTAATAATGTTGTGCGTCGCATTGAAGGGGAAAAAGTAGCATTCTTGGATCTCAATCCCCGTCCAGAAGGGTTTTTTGCAAAACTACGTCGTTTGTTCACCTCTAAAGTGGGTTAAAGGTTTTTCTCTTAGTTTTTTGATTTTTCTGCATCTGTATTTACCCTGCAAACACCCCATGAAAATTAATGAAATCCTAGAACGACTTTTTCCTCGAAATAATCAAAGTAGTCGAGAAGCAGCTAAACGACGTCTGAAATTTGTTTTAGCCCATGACCGGGCTGATTTACCACCGGAAATGGTGGAAGCCATGCGAAAAGAAATCCTGGAAGTGGTGTCCCGCTATGTAGAAATCGACACCCATGATTCTGAATTTAATTTAGAAAGCGATAACCGAGTCACCGCCTTAGTTGCTAATTTACCGATTCGCCGGGTTAAACAAAAAGCATTAGTTGATTCGGTTGAGCCTGAAGTTACTCCAGAACCTCAACCTGAACCGTCTCAAGCGGAAAAAACTGACAAAATAGAAAAAAACCCCGAACCTCTAACGGAGAGTTCTGAACCGTCCCTAACCCCTCTGGGGAAAGCAGGAGCAGCAGAAGAGGAGAAGCAGGGGAAGAAACCGAAAGCAGAAGAAGAGAAGAAAACAAGAACACAGGAGTAGGATTAGGTCTAACCTTGCTTATAGCCAATAGCCAACTCTTTGTTAACGGGTGACTGATAGCGTGATACCCTAAAAGATGGCAATATTAAATTCTTCTAAAGCTTTCCGAGATGAATTCGGAATCAGCTTGTATTAACCCATAGGCAAACCCATGGTCACCACCGCAGAAAAAACACACGTAGGCTACATTACTCAAATCATTGGCCCGGTTGTAGATGTTAAGTTTCCGAGCGGTAAATTGCCGGAAATCTACAACGCATTAAAAATTAGTGGCAAAAACGAAGTTGGTCAGGAAGTTTCCGTTGTTTGCGAAGTCCAACAACTCCTCGGCGACGGCCAAATCCGTTCCGTCTCCATGAGTACCACCGATGGCTTAGTCCGAGGGATGGAAGTAGTGGATACGGGCGCCCCCATTAGTGTTCCCGTTGGCCCTGCTACCTTGGGACGGATTTTCAACGTGGTGGGCGAGCCCGTTGATAGCTTTGGCCCGGTTCAAACCCAAGAAACCTCGTCTATTCACCGTCCCGCCCCTGCATTTACTCAGTTAGAAACAAAACCCGCCGTATTTGAAACGGGGATTAAAGTGGTAGACCTGTTAGCTCCCTATCGTCGGGGGGGTAAAATTGGTTTGTTCGGTGGAGCCGGAGTGGGCAAAACCGTTATTATTATGGAACTGATTAACAACATCGCTAAAGCTCACGGTGGAGTATCCGTGTTTGGCGGTGTGGGTGAACGGACTCGTGAAGGAAATGACCTTTACAATGAAATGATTGAGTCTGGGGTTATCAACACCAACGACCTGACTCAATCTAAAGTGGCTCTCGTTTATGGCCAGATGAACGAACCCCCCGGAGCTAGAATGCGGGTGGGACTGTCGGCTCTGACGATGGCTGAATATTTCCGCGATGTCAGCAAACAAGACGTGCTGCTGTTTATTGATAATATCTTCCGGTTCGTGCAAGCGGGTTCTGAAGTGTCCGCTCTGTTAGGTCGGATGCCTTCTGCTGTGGGATATCAGCCTACTCTAGGGACGGAAATGGGTGAACTGCAAGAACGCATCACCTCCACCACCGAAGGGTCTATTACCTCAATTCAAGCGGTTTATGTCCCTGCGGATGACTTAACCGACCCCGCTCCGGCTACAACCTTTGCTCACTTAGACGCAACCACCGTATTATCACGGGGTTTGGCGTCTAAAGGAATCTATCCGGCGGTTGATCCCCTGGATTCGACTTCGACGATGTTACAGCCGTCTATTGTCGGTAGCGAACACTATAACACTGCCCGGGCTGTCCAATCGACCCTGCAACGGTACAAAGAACTGCAAGACATCATCGCCATTTTAGGGTTAGATGAACTGTCTGAAGAAGACCGCATGACGGTGGCTCGCGCTCGGAAAATTGAGAAGTTCCTGTCTCAACCTTTCTTCGTGGCGGAAGTGTTCACGGGTTCTCCGGGTCAATATGTCACCCTGGAAAAAACCATTAAAGGGTTCAATATGATTATGTCTGGGGAACTCGATGACCTGCCAGAACAAGCCTTTTACATGGTCGGCGATATCGACCAAGTGATTGCTAAAGCTGAAAAATTGAAAGGCTAACTTTCACCTGCGTTGTTGGGCTTTAGCGATTTGGCACCAGTCCAACAACGATTCTGTTTTAATCTCCACAATATTTTTTTACCTCTTGACAAATGACATTAACTGTGCGTGTAATCGCTCCAGATCGGACGGTCTGGGATGAAACTGCCGATGAGGTGATTCTTCCGAGTACCACAGGACAAGTAGGTATTCTGACGAATCACGCCCCCCTATTAACAGCCTTGGATACCGGAGTGCTGCGGGTTCGGTTAAAAAACCAATGGACTCCCATTGCTTTAATGGGTGGGTTTGCTGAAGTTGAAGCCAATGAAGTCACCATTCTGGTTAACGGCGCCGAACGGGGTGACAGCATTAATTTGGAGGAAGCTCGTACTGCTTACACCAAAGCTCAGGCTGATTTAGAAGCGGCTGAAAGTAGTGGTTCTGAAGAAGCCAAAATTAAAGCCAAAAAAAGAGTAAAAAGAGCCAGAGCACGGTTACAAGCGGCGGGTGGTTCTGTCGAGTAAACCCACTAGCATCTCCAAGAAACCGGGTTTCTGTCTTAACATAAGTTACTAACAGGAAACCTGGTTTCTGACCCGCATCAGTAATTTAAACCTTTAAAGATAACGACTCTTTTTTAATTGTTTCTGAATCATGTTGCTGATTTCTAAACTCTGATAATAAATCAAAGAAATTCTTAAAAGCGTCGATTTCATCACTAGAATACAATAAAATAATTCTAGCCCAAGATGCCGAAGTATTGACCCCAAATTTAGCTTGTAGCCAAGGCTGGAATTGTGCAAATTCTATTTCTTGTTGGCTTTCAGGAAATTGCATGGCTTCACAGGCGTACTGATAACCACACAAAAACATCAATAAATTATTAATATTAGGACTCCCAATATACATTCCCGGTTTTTGTTTAATTTTTTCGAGTAAGTCGTAGAGGTTGGTCATGTTTTTTTTCTCCAGAAATATTATAGTTAAAACTTCTCAATTTCTTCTATTATAAACTTTCCACTTGGACAGTCAAAATCTGCAATCCACTGTTCTCTAGTTAATCCGAAAGTAGATAGGTTATCGAAGACTTTACCTCTGACTTCAATACCATAGTGTGTTCCGTTTTGGGTAATTGATGTCTGACCGTTATCCCAACGCTTACTAACAATAAATAACCCCCGACCTATAAGTTTGATTTTCAGATGAATACCCTTAATTTGATTTGCTTTTAACCAGTTTTTAATCGCCTCAGCACAGTCCGCACATTCTAATAATTTGTATTTTAAGATAATTTGAGCAATTTGTTGGTAGATTTGTTCATCGGTAAATTGTAAATTATCAGACATTATTGGAAATTAAAAACAATTACAAATAAATTATGTTTACCCCCAGCACCGCCAAGAAACCGGGTTTCTGCGTTAACCTTTATTACTAATAAAAAGCTCAATTAAGAAACCCGGTTTCTGACACTATCGGAAACCCACAACTCGCAAGACTTCGAGGAAAATGTCGATATCATAAATCTTTACGAAAATCTGTAAGCCTTATATGTTACAGTCTACAAGTCTCGACGCGAGGGCGTCGAGACTAAACCACCACACACCACGCGAACCCCACAACGACGAATAAGACCAAAGACCAGCCACCCAAACGAATGGGAGGTAGCCAATTACCTTCTGATTGAATTTTAGATCTTTATATTTCAACCAGCTACCTCCTACACGCCAACCCACCTGATCACCAAACGCTTCCCAGATTTTACGATCATAACTCCGGGTTCCTCCCAGACTTTTATAGATGCGCTTCTGTACTGAAAAGCCGAAGCATCCATTGCTATATTTTACCCAAAGTTGGTCAATCGTGCATAAATCTTCACAGGGAAAATTATCAATATCTTCAATCCTTAACCATCTTTCCTTTGTTCTCCCTGCGACTTCTAACATTTTATCAGACGTTTCTCGGTCAGCTTCTTTCCAACTTCCAGCTTGTAAAAGTTGTTCTAATTGCCGATAATTAACACCTCTGGCTGACTTTAATTCGATATGAGGTTGGGGAATTTGAACAGGTTGGGGTTGAATATCTAATAATCTCAAAAACTCCGCCATTGTTTGAGGACGTTTTTCCGGTTCTAGCCCCAAGCCCTTCAAAATAGCATCATTAATTTTATCACTAATTCTAACAAGTTTATTAGGGGGAATTAAGGCTTGATTTTTCAACTTGCGATTTAAAGATTGGGTTGGTAATTGTCCCGTAATGGCATAATATAAAGAAGCCGCTAAACAATAAACATCAACCGTCGGTTTCCCACTGCCTTCTAAAAATTGTTCATAAGGGGCAAAATTCAAATTAGCCGGATGTTTAGAACTCATCACTCTGGGCATAATTTCCGCAGCCAGTCCAAAATCAATTAACACCGCCGAGGTATTATTCCTTAACATAATATTCCCCGGATGAGCATCTCGATGAACAATTCCAGCGTTATGAATCATCACCAAAGCATCAGCAATTTGACGAATAATATTAACGGCTTCCGCTTCCGATAACCTGCCATTGTTTTGTACAACATCCCATAAACTCTGCCCCACAATTAAATCCATAACTAAGCAGTGAAGCTTATTTTCTTCAAATAAATCACTAACTCGGACAATATGGGGATGGGAATTTTCACAAAGGTTGGCTAAGGTTTGACCTTCTTTAATAAACCGTTGAACATATTTAGGATATTCCGGGTCATTTTGTAGACCCGCATTCGGGGTTTTCAAAACAACTTGATGATTTAATGTTAAATGTTTGGCTTTGTAGGTAATGCCAAACCCCCCTTGTCCCAGAATTGTTTCAATAACATAGGGACGTTGACGCAACTGATAGCCCGGTGTCCACATAAGAATTTTAAAGGTGAGTGGATGGATTTATTATAAGCGATGAAACCGGGTTTCTGCACTAACTTTTACTACTAAGAGTAAAGATAAATTGAGAAACCCGGTTTCTGAACCCCCCGCACCTCCAAGAAACCGGGTTTCTGCCCTAACCTTTATTACTAACAAAAAGCTCAATTCAGAAACCGGGTTTCTGACCCCCACCCACACCAATATACATTCGGTGGTTTTTGTTTAATTTTTTCGAATAAGTCGTAGAGGTTTGTCATGTTTTTTTTCTTCAGAGACATGACAGAAATTCTATGAGCCCTGAACTAAAGTTCGGGCTGTAGAGACGTTGCATGCAACGTCTCTACGTTATCTAAAGATAACTAAAGACTTAATTTTATTAACCCGTTTCAACGGGTTTTAGCTTTTAGCCTGAAATTGATTTCAAGGCTTCTGGTCTGGTTATTGATAATAATAGCGGTGCGTGCGCGGAGCTTACGCACCCTACTATTAAGCTAACAGAAAGATGAATTGAGAAACCCGGTTTCTGAACTTCTATACCCCTACTTCAGCTAATAATTCCTGCATCATTTCCCAAGTTAATCCCTGTTGAATATAACGGGGTTCGGTGGGATTGTAAGGACTTAATAAGCGATCAATTTCAATGATTTTAGCGGTATCAGGAAGAACTGGAACATCAGGGTCAAAAGCAGTCGGACGCATTAAGGAACTCGAAAATCCTTTAAAAATAGCAATTTCATCCGTGTCTCCCTCGATTTCAATTTTAACAATTAAAACTTCTTGCGGACGTTTAATAGTATATTGTTCTAAGCGACGTGATATCATAATTAAAACCTGTATTTTTGTCAAAACTGTATTCAGAAAATAGTTCGATTTTGATTCATTTAATTAATTGTTGGAATTAAGAGCAGCGAAATAGGATGATTTTCTCAAGGGTAAAGTCACTGTAAAAGTTGCTCCTTTTCCTTCGCCTGCACTTTCAGCTTGAACGCTTCCGTGCTGCAATTTGACTAACTGTTTAACAATAGCTAATCCTAATCCTAATCCTCCATGTTGTCGAGTAATTGAACTATCAGCTTGTCGAAAGGATTCAAAAATAGAGGGTAAGTATTCCTCTGGGATACCTTGACCCGTATCCTGAACTTGAATAAAAGCTTGAGTTAAATTTGTTGTTAAACTAATCTTAACCTGTCCCCCTTGAGGGGTAAACTTAATCGCATTATCTAAAAGATGTTCTACAATTTGTTGTAATCGTTCTGGATCTCCAATGACATTACTAACGGATTCATCCACTTGTACTTGCAAATTAATTCCTTTGGTAATTGCGACAGATTCAAAGTTTTTTAATACAGATTCAATCACCGCTTGTAACTTAACAGACATTAAATTAATTTTGGTTTTGCCTTGTAACAAATTAGAAATATCTAATAAATTCTCAATTAACTTCGTCAAAGCCTTAGCGTTACGTTCCATCGTTTCTAAGGCAGCTTGGGAACGTTCAGGAGTTAAAGAACGGGTACGCAAAAGATATAACCAACCGAGAATCACATTTAATGGAGTTCTTAATTCATGGGAAACTATCGCTAAAAATTCATTTTTTAATTGATTAGCCTGTGTCAATTCTTCCGTTTGTTGTTGGAGTCCTTTTAAAGCAATTTGTAATTCTCGTTTTCTTAACGCTAATTCCTGAGCTAAGGTTTCTAAATCTACACTTTGAGTCGCTAATTCTTGCTGTAATAACTCTCTGGTTCGCTTGATAATAATCCAATTACTTATCCTGGCTCTTAATTCTTCTACCGAAAAGGGTTTCATTAAATAATCTTGGGCTCCTTCTCGTAACAATTGTACCCGTAATCCATCATCCACCTTAGCCGTTAACATCACAATGGGAATCACATTCAGTTCAGGATAGGTTCGGATTTGATGTACCAGTTCATCCCCAGTCATTCGTGGCATCATAATATCACTAATAATTAAATCAGGATGTAGGGCGAGCGCTTGCTGTAAACCTGTTTCTCCATTGGTTGCAATCGCAGTGTTATAATCCGATGCTAAAGTCGTACAGACAAACTGACTCATTGTGGGATTATCTTCTACCACCAAAACTAATGGTTTTTCCGGTTGAGAAAGTTGAGATAAGGACTCCGTAGAGATTAAAGTTCGCAGTTCATCTAACCAAGGTTGAATTTTCTTTTCACTCCAAATTTGGGAATGATTGTTGATATTAGTAGAGGGGAAAGGCTCAACTTCAACCTCAGAAATAATTTTTAACGGAAATTCTACCGAAAATAAAGCACCGCCCTCTGGTGCTTCTTGAACCGTAACAAAACCCCCTTGCAGTTCCACAAATTCTTTAACAATGGCTAATCCTAATCCCGTCCCTCCAAACTGCCGACTTAACCCCGTATCTACTTGACGAAACCGTTCAAAAATTTCCTCCCGAAGTTCTGGCGCAATCCCAATTCCACTATCTTGAACTTGTATAATTGCCCAAGGGACATCCATTTTTTCAGACACAGATAAACGACAGGAAATTTTACCTCCCTTTGGCGTAAACTTAAAGGCATTTGAAAGTAAATTTAATAAAATGCGTTCCATTTTTTCAATATCGATTTCTGCTAGAACACCCCCTGGCGTATCCACAATGAAATCAATATTTTGTTCCCGGGCAAATCCGTCAAAATTTGCTGCCATAACTCTTACCAGATGAGCAATATCTACCGAGCTATAGTGAAGCTGCATTTGACCTTCTGCTAATTTAGAAACATCTAGCAGGTCATTCACTTGTTTAAGTAATAAACGCGCATTACGTTCAATAATTTGGATATCTTTATGGTGTTCTTTAGAAAGTTTAGGTGAAGCTAATAACTGTTCTGCTGGCCCCAAAATTAATGCCAAAGGAGTCCGAAGTTCATGGCTTATATTAGCAAAAAATTGTGTTTTGAGGTGATCTAATTCTTTGAGTTGCTCATAAAGTGTTTCTAATTTTTGATTGGCAGATTGTAAATTTTGATGGCGTTGTTCTGATAAATGAGCCGATTCAATTAAAGCTAAAGCTTCGGGAACTAAAGGCGGTAATGCTAAAGCCGTTACCACTGAAACAAAGGCTGTAATGACTTTGATGACTCCCGCTAACCAATACATCGGATGCCAGAGTGTCCAAACCTCCATGAGATGAGTCATTCCACAGGCAATAATAAAGGCTCCAAACGCTAAGAACATCCAATGAAAGGGAATTTCTCGACGAGATTTATGAACAAAATAAACCAATGTGAGAGAAATGGAAAAATAAGCTAAAGCAATCAGAACATCAGAACTGACGTGCATCCAGACCAGGCCGGGTTTCCATAAATAACAATGACCATGAGGAATAAAACCAGACCCATTAAACAGGGTTTGAAAGACTTCTGGTTTAAAGATGCCAACCAGAATCGGAATCGATAGAATAACAATCGTACTTGAAACAATAGAATTAGATTGAGTTGTGATCATTATCACTTCGGAACCGTTGGGACGGGAATTTAGGGGACATATTCTTTAGTTTAAACTACCCCAGGGGAAGTTGTAAGTCTATCTTTAAAGTTAATAATGACAGCCGATGGAAACAAGAGTATCTTCAAGCCGGGATATTGCGTTATTTTAGGCTAAATTAAATAGATTGATTAAATCAGAATGAGGAATTTTAATGAAAACAACAATTTGAGCTAATTTTTGAATATATTTAGAGTTTTAACGTCGAAAATCATTGTTTAATTTTAAATAATTTTTGTGGGTTTTTGATTGAATACTAAAGCTTTTATTCGATTAAAGACGATATTGATGATAAACTTGGGAAGCAGCGCGATGCAGTAAAGAATGGCGATAAACTAATGCTTCTAAATCATCGGAATAACCTCCACCAATGATTCCAGCAACCGGATAACCTAAACTAACACAAGTGCTTAAAACTTGCATTTCTCGCCGCCAAAGTCCGGTATCCGTTAACGCTAATTTTCCTAATCGATCCTCCAAATGGGGGTCAACGCCTGCATCATAAAAGACTAAATCCGGTTTCACTTGAGATAATATATCCGGTAAATAATCAGCTAAAGTTTGTAAATATTCCTCATCTTCCATGCCTATCGGTAAGGAAACATCTAAATCACTGATTTGTTTTTTAGCGGGAAAATTTGCTTCACAGTGCATCGAAAACGTAAATACATTCGGATCATTTTGAAAAATAACGGCGGTTGCATCTCCTTGATGTACATCCAAATCCACAATTAATATTGTTTTAGCCAGTCCTAACTGTTGTACCACACGAGTCGCGATCGCGATATCATTAAAAATACAAAATCCCGATCCAAAACTGGGAAACGCATGATGAGTTCCTCCAGCCGTATTACACGCTAATCCTTGAGATAATGCTAATTTTGCAGTTAAAATTGACCCGCCCACGGCAATACAAGTTCGCCTTGCTAAAGCCGGACTCCAAGGTAAACCGATGCGACGTTGTGCTTTAGGCTCAAGAGTTCCCTGACAATACCCTTCTACATAATCTTTATCATGCACCCATTCAATCCAGGCTTGAGGCGGTAATTCTGGGGTATGAACTTGAGAAATATCCGTCACTCCATCCCGCAATAATAACTCATATAATAAGCGAAACTTAGCCATCGGAAACCGATGTTCTGGGGGTAACGGAACAACATAATCAGGATGAAAAACGATCGGTAAATCCATACTGGCTAATTGTAGTTAAAACGTTAGAGTTAAATCAAATAGAATTGAGTCAAAAACAATGACAACCCTTTGGCAGTATGGCAGTAGTAACCCTGATAATGCAACCCATCTCGATACCATTCGTCAGTGGTGGGCATCCTTACAAGATCAGGACATTCATTGGCAACAACGGTTACTCCCGACCGATGGAGATCTCATCCATTTAGACTGGGAACCCCAACGATTTGATGAAATCTTTACCCTTAAGACCCCCCAAGTTCGGGGAGCTACCCTTTATTGGTTTAAACCCGAACAACCTCAAGAACGAAGTATTACCCCCCATAAATTAGAACTGGATTTACACCAAAAACGATTGTATATTTTTCCTGAATCTCAACAACAAATTGTGATTCGAGTGGAACGCTATAAACCACCTTATCAACTGATAGAATTAACCGATCCAGATTTAGCAGTCGGTAAAAATGGTATGATTTTATTACGAGATCATCAACAGTTAATAGAAGTTAAAATCAATCTCAGTTTAGATCGGCTGAAGCTGTTAAAATCCAAACTGAGTTCGGATCAATAACTGCACCCAGATCTGATTCAACCCCTGATCAGTTCCTTGACATCCCTGAGATTGATGCACTACCATGTCCTCTAATCACAAACCATTTGATAAATACTGGCAAGTTAGGACGTTTCTGATGTCAAAAATCTATAGTACAGAGGAACTGATCCACATCTTAAATCAGGAGCGCGAAGCTTGCCTGAAAGGGGAGCGTTTGAATTTAAAGGCAACTCCTGCTGTCGGAAATCCAGTGATTGATTGTTTTTTGAAGCCGGAGGGAATTCAAAAGTTTACAGCCTATCAAAATTTTAAAGCCACCATTCACCAGTACCAAAAAGAGAATCAAGTTTCTGGGATTCTGGAGCGAGAAATTACCGTCAAGGGAAAAACCCTACAGTTTCCCTTTGTTAATGAACAATTAATCGCCTTACCTTGTGATTTTGAACAGTTAAAAACGGCAAAAATTCGAGTCTTAGAATTTTGGAACGAGGTAACGGCTGGAATGGATTTATATTTAAGTTTAAATAGTGGTAAAGATCATCGACAAATTTGTATTGAAGAAGTAGATGCTATTGTTCAACGCACCGAATGGGCTTGTATTTGGAAATGGGAAAAATCCAGTTTTTTAGAGATGTTATTACAATTAGGTTGGGGACAACCCGCAGAAGCCGGAGATCGAAGAGGATGGCCTCAATCAGGAAGTGAAAATATTCATGCCGTTAAACCCGGTCAACAGCCCATTTGTTGAAGAAGAGCAGAGCTATTTCATCGGGTCTGCCTGTATATAACTAGGTTTAAACCGCGAAGAAGTGCCACAATATTGGATACTAGATAGCAGATTGGACGAATATTGAGGGTTAAATCAGATTATCTATGCCAAAACAGTCTTGGCCAGAAAAGGATGCTGACAGCTTATGCAACGGTGATGTAAAAGCGCTAACCAGTGATCAAGACTATCCTGATTCATCTCCGGCTTGGAAATCTCAACGGAATCAGCAGGATAGTGGGGTCAGTGGGAATGGAGCCTCAATGGTTTATCCCTCGGTAAATGTCGCTACTCCACACGCTGGCACGAGTTTTTCCCCCAAAGAGTCAGACTTCAAAGTTTGCTCCCAGTGGTATCAAGGTCGTAGACAGAAAGCGGCCGTTGCCCTTAGCTTAATTTGGGGTGGAATCATTATTCTACATTTTGTTTCTTGGGGAATGGGATTTATCCTCGGTTTAACGGGTTTATTATCCATTCATGCCTTAAGAATATTTTTAGCCAAAACCCGATCTTTTGAGGAAATTTTACCAGAACAATCCCAACAACATTGGCCCTATGTTTCCTTATTAGTCGCGGCTAAAAATGAAGAAGCCGTCATTGGTCGTCTGGTTAAAAACCTCTGTAGCTTAGATTATCCCAGTGATTGCTATGAACTCTGGGTTGTTGACGATAATAGCAGCGATCAAACCTCTGTTATTCTGGAAAAACTCGCCCAAGACTATCAACAACTTAAGGTATTACGGCGTTCAGGAAATGCTACGGGTGGAAAATCAGGAGCTTTAAATCAAGTCTTACCCTTAACTCAAGGGGAGATTTTAGGGGTTTTTGATGCCGATGCTCAAATCGCACCGGATATGTTACGCCACGTTGTTCCCCTCTTCAATACCGAACAGGTGGGGGCTGTCCAAGTGAGAAAAGCCATAGCCAATGCCTCAGAAAATTTTTGGACTCGTTCTCAAGCCGCAGAGATGGCTTTAGATGCTTATTTTCAAGAACAACGAATTACCATTGGTGGCATTGGAGAACTGCGGGGAAATGGGCAGTTTGTCCGACGTCAGGCGTTGTTAAGTTGTGGGGGTTGGAATGAAGAAACCATTACCGATGATTTAGATTTAACAATCCGATTGCATTTGGATCAATGGGACATTGAATGTTTGTCCTTTCCCCCGGTAAATGAAGAAGGAGTTACCCATTTTAAAGCCTTATGGCATCAACGCAATCGTTGGGCAGAAGGCGGGTATCAACGCTATTTAGATTATTGGCGTTTAATTCTCCGTAATCGCATGGGAACTTCAAAAACCATCGATTTGCTCGGTTTTTGGATCACTCAATATATCTTACCGACGGCGGCGGTTCCCGATTTGGTACTGTCTTTAATTCAACGCCGTTTACCCTTAACAACGCCCTTAACTTGTTTTACCGTCACCCTTTCTTTATTGGGAATGTTTCTGGGCTTACGACGAATTCGCCAAACCCAACCCATCAAGGTCAAACCCAATACTCAACTCAGGAGAACCGCAGAATTGACTTCCCCAGAGTCAACAAACGCGACCTCGCCTCAACCTGCATTGACTCAACGTCCAGGGTTGCGCCTCCGCGAACCCTTAACCCTTTGGATTGATACAGTTCGGGGTACGGTTTATATGCTTCACTGGTTATTAGTGGTGGGGAGTACAACGGCTCGGATTTCGATTCGTCCCAAACAACTGAAATGGGTCAAGACCGTTCATCAAGGAACCCGTACAGACGCGCCATGGCACGTCTCTGAATGAGGAATACTGCATGGATTTGCTAGAGTATCAGGCTAAAACGTTATTTCGTCAAATGGCGATTCCGGTTTTACCGTCACAACGAATTGATCAAGCTCAGGATTTGAAGGGTTTGACCATTCCCTATCCGGTGGTGCTTAAATCCCAAGTCCGGGCGGGGGGACGGGGAAAAGCCGGAGGGATTCGGTTTGTGGAAAATACCATTGATGCGGTCGCCGCTGCTCAAATGATTTTTAATTTACCCATTCGCGGTGAATGTCCCCAAGTCCTCTTGGCCGAAGCCAAATATGATGCAGATCGGGAATTATATTTAGCCGTTACCTTAGATCCGGGATCACGGCGTCCGGTGTTATTGGGCTCACAACAGGGAGGGGTGAATGTAGAAGCCACCCTCTCCAAAATTCAGCAAGTGATTGTCGATCAGGATTTTTCCCCGTTTTATGCTCGACGGTTAATGTTGAAAATGGGATTAGAGGGAGATTTAATTCTCTCGGTGAGTACCATTGTTGAAAAAATGTATCGTCTGTTTGTTGAGAAAGATTTAGATTTAGTGGAAATTAATCCGTTAGGGATTAGTCCGACGGGTGAAGTCATGGCCTTAGATGGTAAAGTCATCGCCAATAGTGGCGCCTTGGGACGACATGAAGACTTGATTTTGCTTTTGAAAGCCCAACAAACTTATCATGCGGTTTCCCTACCGAAAATTGCAGATGAATTGTTTCATCCCCAACTGAATTTAGTGGAATTAGAAGGAAATATGGGGATTTTATGTAATGGGGCTGGCTTAACCATGGCAACCTTAGATTTAGTCATGCAATCTTCTGGTAAACCTGCAAATTTTCTCAATTTAGGTGGGGCGGATCATTATGAAATTACAGAAGATTTTCGCCAACGATTATATCGGGGAATTGATTTAGTAACCCAATCCAAACAGGTTAAGGTTGTGATTGCAAATCTCTGGGTTCAACCTACGATTCGTTTCCCGATATTAGTGGAAATTGCCGGGTATTTAAAACGCAAAGCTCGGACAACTAATTTACCTCAATTTGTGTTTCGGTTAGCTGGAATTGAACCCGAATCCTGTCGAGAACAGTTTGCGGATTTACCTGTAAATTTATTTGATCGGTTAGATTTAGCTGTGGTTGCAGCGATTAATTTAGCGAAATAGTTTGTGATTCACTGTTGTAAAACTTCCCCCGAATTTGGATGATCAAATATGAATTTAACTCCTGATAGTAAAGTGATCGTACAGGGTACAACGATCTCGCCCTCCTTAACCCAAGCGGTTGTACAAATGAAAACCTACGGGACTCAGATTGTCGCCTGTGTTAGTCCGGGTCAGGGAGGGCAGGAGTTAAGTGAAATTCCAGTTTTTGATTTAGTTGAACAAGCCATTGCCAGTGTCGGAGAAATTGATATTAGTGTGATTTTTGTTCATCCTTATCAAGTTTTAGATGCGGCTTTAGAAGCAATGGCGGCGGGAATTCGTCAGTTAATTATTGTTACTGAAGGAATGCCGCCTTTAGATATGGTGCATTTAGTTCGCAAAGCGGAAGTTACAGAAACTTTAGTCATTGGCCCTAATTGTTCAGGGATTATTATTCCAGATCAATTGTTATTAGGAACTCACCCCAGTGAATTTTATAAACCGGGAAATGTAGGATTATTAAGTCGAAGTAGTACCTTAACCTATGAAGTGGCGGCAGAATTAACCCAAGCAGGATTAGGTCAATCGGTGGCGGTGAGTATTGGGAGTGATTTTATTGTGGGTTCTTCTTTTTTACAATGGTTAGAAATTTTAGATGAAGATGAAAATACAGAGGTGATTGTCTTAGTAGGAGAAATGGGGGGAACGAGCGAAGAAGAAGCGGCTTCTTATATTGCTGAAGCGATTGATAAACCCGTTGTTGCTTATATTGCTGGGTTACACGCTCCAGCTACTAAACTTTTAGGTCATGCTAGTTTATTAATGACTTCAAAAGTTGTTAGTAATATGGTAGATGCAGGTACGGTTGAAAGTAAAATTGCGGCTTTTAAAACGGCAGAAGTTCTCGTTGCAGAACGTCCTTCAGAAATTCCTATTTTAGTTAAAAAAGCACTCAAAAGACGGAAAAAATAATGGGACAGGGAATAGGGAATTACGAATTACGAATTAAGCTGCTACGCAGCTTGATTTAATAAACGGCATTGCCTTTGTTTTTAATTTTACGATTCCAATTAATGATTAGTTCTCCTTCATTTAATAATTTATGTAATAACTCTTCTAACTGCTCAACGGAT
>NZ_JADEWU010000037.1:0-51527 GCF_015207485.1 Planktothrix mougeotii LEGE 06226 | reverse complement strand
CCCCTCTCCCTCCTCACTCCCCCATCGGTTCTGCATTCAAAAATTCCCAGATATATTGATTAACTAATTCAGGACGTTCTTGTTGTACCCAATGGCTACAATTAGGAATATAACGAATTTGAAAATCTCGGACATATTCTTCTGTTCCATAGGTTAATTCTTGACCCAATGCCAGATCATTTTCCCCCCAAATCATTAAAGTGGGGACATTGAGTAAACCTTGGGTTTGTTGAGTAGCAAATAAACTGGGAAACAGATTTCGATAATAATTCACCATTGCCGTTAAAGCTCCCCGTTTAGCAGCCGCATCTTTATAAGCATTTAAGTCAGCTTCACTAAAAGTATTTTTATTAATTGCCATCTTGGTAAACGCTTCACCAACACTGCGATAATCATCCGCTTGTAAGTATAATTCAGGTAAAAACGGCAGTTGAAAGAAAAAGATATACCAACTTTTTAATAATTGTTGAATTGTTCCTAAACCTTGCTTAAACTTTGTGGGATGAGGAAGATTCAAGACAATTAATTTACTTAACATTTGAGGATAAATATAAGCAAAATTCCAAGCAATAAACCCGCCCCAATCATGCCCAACTAACACACATTCCTCGTATCCTAATCCTTCAATTAATCCCTTTACATCTAAAATTAATTCTTTGATAGAATAAGCCGATAATTCTTTGGGTTTATCACTCTCGTTATACCCTCTTAAATCCACAGCAACCACTTTATACGCTTGAGCAAATTCGGGAATTTGATGACGCCAAGAGTACCAAAATTCAGGAAATCCATGTAACATCAGCATCAACGGCCCTTCCCCTTGGGTGACATAATGGAGTTTCACCTGATTTGTGGTGATAAAGTCGCTCGTCCAATTTTCTGCTAAAATTGACATAAATTTCTCCGAGGGTGAATATATAATGATGATAACCTTAGATTTTAAAAAGCTCTATTCTGCGGAAAATTTGCAACCATTCATTCCTGTAGAAATAGGCAATTGTACAGATAGTCAAGTATTGCATAGGGTTAAATAAAATCATTCATGCTATTAGAAATTCAACCCGTAACAAATTCTGATTTATTAATCTTAAATCAGCTATATACAGAAATTGATGGGGAATCTCCTCTGTCTCTATCGCACGTTGAGCAAATCTTTGAGCAAATTCAACAAATTCCCAACTACAATATTTATATTGCATGGCTCAACAGTGAACCTGTGGGTACATTTAGCTTATTATGGATTCCTATGATTTTACATGATAGCAAATCAGCCTTAATTGATGCTGTTGTTGTCACATCTGCCTATCGAAATCAAGGAATTGGGAAAGCGATGATGCAGGAAGCTCTCAAACTCAGCCGCTCGGCGGGATGCTATAAAGCGATGCTTTCCTCCAATATTAAACGCACAGCAGCCCATCAATTCTATGAATCTTTAGGCTTTAAACAACAGGGTTGGAGTTTTAGCTTGGAACTGTAACCCAAAAGTTGATATTTTAGGGTAACTTATAAAAAGGTCTTTTATCCGAACACACTCAATCCTGAACATAATGAATATTCTGGCTGATTTTCTGTCTAAACCTGCTCAACCCAACCCCCCTCAAGTTAAAAAAAGTCGTCGAGGAATTTATATTAAATCCCCTCAAGAAATTGAAATCATGCGACAAGCTGCAAAAATTGTAGCTACGGTTTTAAAAGAAATTTCAGAGCAGGTAAAACCGGGAATGACAACGGCTGATTTAGATACTTATGCAGAAAAACGGATTCGAGAAATGGGCGCAAAACCCAGTTTTAAAGGTTATCATGGCTTTCCAGGTTCCATTTGTGCTTCAATTAATCATGAAGTGGTTCATGGCATTCCTAACCGTCGTAAAGTCATTCGCGCTGGGGATGTTTTAAAAGTAGATACGGGGGCTTATTATGAAGGATTTCATGGAGATTCTTGTATTACAATTGGGGTCGGTGAAGTGTCTCCAGAGGCTGCCAAATTGATTCGAGTTGCGGAAGAAACGTTATATAAAGGAATAGAGAAAGTTAAAGCGGGAGCTTATTTACTGGATCTCGCTGAAGTGATGCAAGATCATGCAGAAGCCAATGGTTATAAAATTGTAGAAGAATTTACAGGTCATGGTGTCGGACAAAATTTACACGAAGAACCCTCGGTTTTTAACGCTCGTACCTATTCTTTACCTAATGTTAAATTGAAAGCTGGGATGACTTTAGCCATTGAACCCATTCTAAATGCGGGATCTCGATTTACCCGAACTTTATCCGATAAATGGACAGCCGTAACCGTTGATAATTCCTTATCTGCTCAGTTTGAACATACGGTTTTAGTCACTGAAACCGGTTATGAAATTTTAACAGATCGCTCTAAGATTTAGTGATAGCTATAGCTAGGAGTCGGGAAACAGGAAGAAAATACTTGACAATTCAGGATAAAAGCCATTATTAAGGTTATATTCCTACTGTTTTCTGTTCCCTCCTCTCAAAAATGATTAGAATAAAAACGGTTAACTATTTTGACTCTTTTACAGAAATTAGATCAATTCGATATCAAGTCTTTGAACTGGAACAAGGCGTTGATCCTGAATTAGAATTTGATGGACAGGATGAATTTGCCCAACATTTATTAGCTTATTTAGATGATCAACCCATCGGAACTTTGCGGATTCGCTATTTAGATAAAAACAATGCTAAAATTGAACGGTTAGCGGTTTTAGCGACCGCCAGAGGAATGAGAATTGCTCAACAATTAATGGAATGTGCGTTAGAAGCGATCGCTCAAACTTCAATTAAAACCATCATTGTTAATGCTCAAATTTATATTCAAAATCTCTATTTAAAATTAGGTTTTGAACCCATCGGAGAACCCTTTGAAGAAGCCGGAATTCTCCATATTAAAATGATCAAAACCCTTAATTCTTATATTCCATCCTGAAATCGGTACTATGAGATAATCCCCTAAACGCCACACAGAGACGCGCCATGGCACGTCTCTACACCAGCCATTTTAATATTGTTAAATCTATAATTCCTCTACTTTCCCGGCTCTAACAATTCTATAACTCGATTCAGTTGTACCGAATGAGATGCTTTAAATAAAATCCGATCACCGGGTTGGATAAACTCTTTTAACCGTTGTGCCATTTGTGGGTGAGCATCCGACGCCTGCAAATCCACAACTTCTACCAATGGTAAACCTCCGGCTCCGGTTGCTAAAGCATTGGCTTCTTCAAATTCGGCTAAAATAAATAATCCATCTAAATTGAGTTCCCGTACCTTGCGCCCCACCTGTTCATGGAATTCTAGCGATCGCTCTCCTAACTCTTTCATCGTTCCCAATACCGCAATATGGCGTTTTCCCGGTGTATCAGCTAGTAACCGCAATGCAGCCAACATCGATTCCAAGCCTGCATTATAGGTTTCATCTAAAATAATAATATCTTCTCCCCATTCATAGCGTTTTGCCCGTCCATCCGGTAACTGAACCGCGATCCCTTGCAGAAACGGTGCATACAAGGTTTCTGGGGACATATCCCAACCATAAATTCCCCTCAATACGGCCAATGCTGCTAAAAAATTAGAAGCGTTATGAATACCCGGTAAAGGTAAAGGCAAATTCACCCCCTCGACTCGTAGGGTTTGGGAGTCGATTAATTCTCCTCGCAGATCTCCCCCTTCTAACCCATAGGTAATTGTAGTTCCAGACCAAACCGTTGCTGCGGTATTGATCAAACGGGGCTGATCTTGATTTAAAATCGCCACACTGGTTTTAGGCATTTCTGCTAAGAGTTCACATTTCGCCTCAGCAATGGCTTGTTCTGACCCTAACAGTCCAATATGAGCGGTTCCTACGTTCGTAATCAATCCAATGGTCGGTTGTGCAATCTGGGTTAATTCAGCAATTTGTCCTTTTCCTCTCATGGCCATTTCAATCACCGCAAACTCATGATCGGCTGTGAGTTGTAATAAGGTTTTAGGAACGCCAATTTCATTATTGTAGTTGGCTTGAGTTTTTAAGACTTTGCCTTGAGTCCCTAATACCGATGCAATTAACTCTTTGGTTGTGGTTTTCCCCACCGAACCGGTCACCCCAATGATGGGAATTTGGAATTGATCCCGCCACCATCGGCCAATCTCTTGATAAGCTTTTAAGGAATTGGTAACAGCTAAAAGCGGTAAATTCGGGTGACTTTCGGCAAAATCCGGTGTGACAATTGCCGCGATCGCCCCTTGGTTAAGGGCCTGTTCTACAAAATGATGGCCATTAAATTGTTCCCCTTGTAATGCTAAAAATACTTCTCCGGGTTGAAGACGGCGGGTATCTGTTGTGATCCCTATCACGGGGGTGGAATCAGGGAAATCACAGTTCAAGGGTGCATTAATCGCTACAATTTTAGCAAGCTGGCCGATCGTGATGAGATTAGACATTCTCTGACTCTATAAATAAAATTGATCATCCTTGATTACCCAAAAAAAGAGTTTAAAGCCCCGTCCTGACTTGAGCAGGCTCCGGTTAGGGCTTACCCTGGCTAATCTCTCCCCTGAGGTGTACAGGCAGCGATGAAACCCTCTCTCGCCTGAACGGCAAACCTATCATCTGAAGTGGACTCTTAGAATCCACTATCTCCGTACTAATTGTGCAGAGAGTGTCAGCCTGTTATGGTATTATAAAACATCACTGATTTTATAGCCATTTTCACCGAAATGGATTATGATTTCAGCCTTAATTTGGACAGAATACCGGACTAATACAAAAGTCTATTTTTAATCGAAACAACTTGATGTAGGGGTTTCTTTTCTAAGAGACTTTTCAACAAAATGTTAATATTAGTTTTGAATGGGCTATCAGGATTGCCTGTTATCGAAGCCAGATTTTTCCAGGGTGCATAATCTTCAAGTCCTTCTAAAACTGAAAGCCATGAAAAACTGAATTAGTTTGATTGTCAGATCAACTTGCTTCTGTTTCGTGAGCAGGATTGAAGGCGAAAAAGTGGCAAAGTCGAATCTTATTAATGAAGTCACATCGTTTCTGTAGGCTTTTCAGTGGAATTACGGGTTGCAAAGGTTCCCTCGGTGAATTTTATTATACTCAATACTAGAACTTTCTCTGGTACCTGTGCCACAATTCTATTGTGGGTTTTTAACGTTAAAGTTTAGCGAATAAGCCACTCAAGAATATGAAGGGATTTCACCAGACAAGATAACTCAAATTGAGCAGATGGGTAATCAAAAATGAACAACAATTTAGTTAATTCTTTACATCGAGCTACGGCCCTAGAGGAACAGACGATTTATGATCACTTACTCAGTCGGGTGGAAATAGATGAGCCGTATCAACTGATAGAGCGACTGAATTTATTATTTATTGAAGGATCGGGGTATCCTGATGTAGAAATCTCCAGAGCCTTAAATAAATTAGTGATCTCTAAATTAGAAGCTCAAGAGTTTAATCATATTCTGAATCGCTGTTGTTATATCTTAATTAATCGTTGGCATACGTCTCCTCAACGCAAAGCCGCGATTAATAAATTAATTCAACTTTTTGATGACTCGATTCCCAAAATTCGCAAAGTTTACTCCTACTCTAAAACAGTTCGTCAATTGGGGGATTTAGTCTATGAATTTACCAAAAGTGAGCAATATTTAGCTTTAAAACGGTTTGTAGCTGTTATTAATCAGCCAACTGAATTAGATTATAAAGCTCAATCTTCTGAGCCTTTAAGGATTTTAATTCCTCGCTATCCCTATCTTTACAAACATTGTTTATTAAGTGAGGATAGTTCTTATGAACATCAACAGATGATTCAACAAATTCAAGCGCAAAAACAACGCAAATTTGAACTCGATTTATCTCAATATGCCGCCCATCAAATTCGACTCGCAACCATCGCCCGTCGAACTTCTATAGAAGAAGCTAAAAAATTTGCTTCCCCCATTCCTAACCCCACCCTATTAAATAATCGAGAATTGTTTGCAGCCCTTAAACAATTTGTTGGAAAAGTAGAAGGATCACAAAGCTATCGAGATTTAGCTCAAAACTTTATGGCTCAAACTCAACCTAATCAATCTTTTCGCTCTTTTAAAGAGAGTTTATATGAATATATCACGCCCACATCAATTGATTCATCCTACATCCGTAACCAATTTAACGACAAATTGTATAAATTATTACAAAATACCATTCCCCACAGTGATGATGAAAACTTTAGTGAGTTTCTCTTGCTGCGAACTTGTAACCAAATGTTAAATTTTCTAGTGGTTGAGAGTTCTCAGAAACCGAATCATTTTGTCTTTATTGATTTGATTGCTAATGTCGGGCCAACAACGACCGTGGGGTTATTACTCAAAATTGTCTTAATCTGTCGAAAAGTCAAACCTTACCTGGAAAAACGGTTTGCTATTTTATTTAATCATTACGAGTCTTGTTCCCAAGATGGAGTGCTCTGGTTAGTCAAAGTCTTAGAAAACTTGAATGTTGCCTTAAGTGCCAACTTTGGAGGAGTTGATTTATCGTTCATCCAATAAGCTTTAAAAATGCTAATTGTATTGATCGCGACTCAACTCAATTAACAATTCTATGCTACAATAAAGGTCGTTAATCAAATTCGGTTATGTACATTGTTTTAGGTTACAGGAATCTCGGTTTGATGGGCTTCTGTAGGGACGGGTATGTTGCCGAAATTGAATTTTGTCCGAGTTTAAGGTTGGAGTCATTCCATGTCGATTTATGTCGGTAACTTAGCCTATGAGGTTACCTCTAAAGACCTAGAGCAAGTTTTTCAAGAATACGGTAAAGTCAGACGAGCCACTGTTCCTCAAGATAGAGAAACTGGGAAATCTCGTGGTTTTGGCTTTGTAGAAATGGTGAATGAAGCAGACGAAAACACTGCAATTGAGGCTCTCGATGGAGCAGAATGGATGGGGCGTCATCTGCGAGTCAACAAAGCAAGACCTCGTGAAGATCATGAAGGCGGTGGCGGTAAGCGACAGTCACGGGGAGGCTATCGCAATAATTCTTATTAGAACAGAAATTTAATTCCATCAATTACGGGTTTTGCCAATGGTAAGACCCGTTATTAATTTGTCACTATAGAAAGAGTAATTAACAAGAACCAAAAAATGAATCTGGATGATGAACTGAATACAACGCTGTTGAGTTTCACTGACCTACAAGCGGAATTAAATTTACGCCATGCTCAAGATGCCTTACGAGAAATTGTAGACCATCTTGACTTGACCCCCACAGAACGAGAGGGTTTAGAACCCGATATTGGGGGGTTACAGAGGATGATGGATAAATTAGACCGTACCTCTGTACAAATTGCCGTTTTTGGTATGGTGGGACGGGGGAAATCTTCGGTTTTGAACGCTTTATTAGGTCAAGAGGTGTTTATTACTGGCCCCATTCATGGCGTCACCCAAACCACCCATAAGCAGGAATGGCAATTGACTGAAAATTCTTTATCTCCTATTCCGGCGGTTTCCTATCGGATTTCTCAAATTGAACTGATTGATACCCCCGGAATTGATGAAGTTGATGGCGAAACCCGTGAACAAATTGCTCGTCAGGTAGCCCAACAAGCAGATTTATTATTATTTGTAATTGCGGGAGATATTACTCAAGTTGAATATGATGCCCTTTCTCAATTACGGGAAGCGGGAAAACCGATATTATTAGTGTTTAATAAAATTGATCAATATCCAGAAGCTGACCGACAAGCAATTTATGAAAAAATTCGCGATGAACGGGTTAAAGAATTGTTATCTCCTCATGAAATTGTCATGGCTGCGGCTTCTCCTTTGGTGGCGAAAGCGATTCGTCGTCCTGATGGAAGTTTAAGTGCTCAATTAACGAGGGGAGAACCTCAAATTGAAGAATTAAAGCTAAAAATTTTAGAGGTTTTGGATCGGGAAGGGAAATCTTTAGTGGCTTTAAATACAATGTTATATGCGGGAGATGTGAATGAAAAATTAGTGCAGCGAAAAATGGAAATTCGGGAACAAAGTGCTAACCGAGTGATTTGGAATGGAGTGATGACAAAATCCATTGCGATCGCCTTAAATCCCCTGATGATGGTTGATTTATTAAGTGGGGCGATGATTGATGTGGTTCTGATTTTAACCTTATCTAAACTCTATGGAATTTCCATGACTCAACAAGGTGCGGTAGAATTATTACAAAAAATTGCCTTAAGTATGGGAGGAATTACAGCTAGTGAATTAGTGGCGAATTTTGGCTTAAGTTCATTAAAAAGTGTATTAGGATTAACTGCACCTGTAACCGGGGGATTATCCTTAGTTCCCTATTTATCCGTTGCTATTCCCCAAGCTGCGATCGCTGGGGTATCTTGTTATGCTATTGGACAGGTGACAAAAACTTATTTAGCTAATGGTGCATCCTGGGGAGAAGAAGGGCCGAAAGCCGTTGTTCAACATATTTTAGAAACCTTAGATGAAACTTCTATTTTGAATCGAATTAAAGAAGAATTATGGAACAAAATTAATGTTAAAAACACAATGGGTGTGAACTGACCAGGTAACAAGAAAAGCTATAGATGTTATCCTAGATCAGGAGTTAGTCTAACTCAAGTCAGGGAAATCTGTTTTCGGAGTCACGAGTTTAAATTCCGACTCTAGGGTCACAAAATAAAGCTCTACATCCAAATTAGGATAACGATGATGAATCATTCTATAAGCTTGGTTTAAATAATCGGTATGCACTTGATATTCCCGTTTTGGATTTTGATGAAGATTAGGATCAATTAAACTCCCATAAGCTCCACAATCTTCATGATCTAAAATGATCACTTTTTCAATAGAATGGAGTTTATAGGATAAGTCTAATTGATCTAAAAAAACCGTTAATTCCGCTTCATGGGGAAAGCCAGACAGAGCTAAGGAAGCTCCCGCTAGGGCAGTCCAATCATATTGTTGAGGCAAAATATTAGCCAGAAATTGCTGTTCTGCCGTCATAAACCGAAAATCAATACAACTTAAGACTAAAGCTTTAGCGTGATGATTTGCAGCTTGAGCAGGTTGAGTAAATTCTAACAGGGGAATAGAAATAATAGTTGTTAAAAGCGATCGCATAAACCCACGCCGACTTAACAGATGAGAGCAATTCCCCTGACAGGAACATTTTTGAATCCCCTTAAAATCATTTTTCATGTTTGAAATTCCAGCACTTTTTCTTTAACAGGTTGTTCAAGAGAGCGAATAGCGGCATCAGTCGTTTCAAAACAATTATTTTGACCAATTTTCTCCAAAAGACCACTCCGTTCTAAACGCTGCTGAACTTGAGGCTGTAGACCACTTAAAATCAAACGACAACCTCGACGTTTTAAGTCTTGATAGATGTCTTCGAGAGCCACTAACGCGGTTGTATCAATATTAGGAACAAACCGCAGCCGTAAAATTAAATACTTGACTTGAGGTTCTTCTCGTAAGAACGTTGCAAATCGTTCCGCCGCCCCAAAAAATAGAGGGCCATCCACCCGATAAACCGCAATTTCTTGAGTTAATTCCAAAGGAATTCCAGGGGGAAAAGCTTCTGCTTCAGGAACTTTTGCCAAATCCAGTTCACTCATCCGCTTAATAAATAAAATACTAGCCGCAATCAAACCCACTTCCACCGCCAGAATTAAATCAAAGCCAATTGTGATTAACAAAGTCAGGAGCATCACCCCAAAATCAGCGTAATCTGCTCTCAATAGTAAGCCAATGGTTTCCCACTCAATCATCCTGATACTCGTCACCATCAAAATTCCCGCTAAGGCGGCTAGGGGAATTTGAGCCGCTAGAGGCGCGAATACCACCACAATTAGAGCCAGGGTAACGCCATGAATTACACCCGAAAGACGGGTCTTACCCCCAGAGCGCACGTTAACCGCAGTCCGAGCGATGGCTCCCGTCGCTGGAATTCCCCCAAAAAAGGGAACAACAATATTAGCTAATCCTTGACCAATCAGTTCTCGGTTGCTATTGTGTTTTTGGCTAACGGTCATCCCATCAGCGACCACCGCCGACAGTAACGATTCAATACTCCCTAACGCGGCTAATGCTAAGGCGGGATTAATTAATTCTCGGAGTAAGCCCCAATCTTGCCAATGGGGAATACCATGAGGAAGGGGGAGAGATTGGGGAATTTCGCCAATTGTGTGAATATTGAGATGAAAATAAGTTGTTAATCCGGTTGCTAAGACTAATCCTACTAAAGAACCGGGAATCAGACGGGTGATTTTGACCCAAAATAGTTTGGTGACAATCACAACACTGGCAATACTAACGGTTGCCCAATTGATATTTTCTAAATGGCTAAAAGTAGCCAATAGACCCGGAAAAAAGTGTTCACTCCGAGGTAAATCTAGGCCGAAAAAATTATTCAGTTGACTACAAAAAATAATCACCGCAATACCGTTAGTAAAGCCCGTGGTGACCGGATGGGGAATGAATTTAACGACTTGACCTAATTTAGTAACTCCCAAAGCGATTTGAATCACTCCGGCCATTACTCCGGCAATCCAAACCTTCTCAATCCCATATTTGCTGACAATGCCAATCAGGATCACCGCCATTGCCCCTGTAGGCCCTGTAATTTGCACCTGTGACCCCCCACACAGGGCTGCCACAATTCCGGCGATAATGGCGGTATAAAGTCCTGCTTTAGGTTCAACTCCACTGGCGACCGCAAAGGCTAAAGCTAGAGGTAGAGCAACGATGGCGGCGGTAATTCCCCCGGTTAAATCACCTCGCCAAGAGCCAAAAATCCCACCTAACCCAACGGGTTGTTGTTCTGGTTTAATCACTGTTTCTGTCATTTTAATGTTGTGATAGTTATCTGCGATCTTTTAGGTTCGATCTTCAAGATTTTCCAAGGCGTCACGCACTTGTACGAGATGGTTATTGAAGACTTCTAAGGCGGCATCGAGAACCTTAAAAATCGCTGGGTCACGGATGGAGTAGAAAATATAATTCCCTTGGCGTCGAGCTTTAACGAGATTATAGCGACGCAGAATTGCTAACTGCTGAGAGACTGAAGAGGCTTCGACTTCAATCCATTGCGCGATATCGTTGACGCTTTTTTCCCCAAGGCGTAAGGTGTCTAAAATCTGGATGCGGACAGGATTAGACAGCACTTTGAAGAAATCGGCTTTGAAGTAGCTGGGCTGGAATGCCATCTGATTAACTTTAAATCTGATTATCTTCAAATGTATTCAGATAGTTTAACATAAAAAATAGGGTTTTTCACCAGAAAAACAGGGGAAGGTTGGAAGCCTCGTCTATAAGCGAGCGAGGAGGAAAACCGACTAAGTGCGGTTTTAACCGCCTAGTCTTTTAAAAGGCATAAGAATAACCATCCTTTTTATGAATTGATTGGCAATATTTATGACTAATTCCTGTTACTCTTCCACTCGGAGTGGCAATATCGAAACTGCCAGATGCGCGACAAAGAACTCGACCTAAATAAAAGCCAATTTTCTTGCCTTTGGTAACAACAGCTTTAACAATATCGCCCGTCTGAAAACCTTTATGAATCTGCATTCGTGAGCGATGTCGTGTTAGAAATCCGTATGGGTCTGTGCCACACATTTGACGAGTACCACGTCCCGTTGCCTTATAGTGACAGAGGATCGGGGAATGGGGAAAATACTGAGGGTAGGTCTTTTAACGGGGTTGTTACCCCGTCAAACTTTCTAAGTCAGTAGGTATGGCAAGCCTTACCCTGTGGCAGAGTACACTGCAATTAAACGCAGGTTTTAATATGCTAATCCCACTAACTTAGCGCTTAAATCCCACATTTTTTCAGCTTTTTGATCATCACTGGCTTGGGGAGAGACTTTCTGCACAAAA
Organism: Planktothrix mougeotii LEGE 06226; assembly: GCF_015207485.1. Taxonomy (NCBI): domain Bacteria; kingdom Bacillati; phylum Cyanobacteriota; class Cyanophyceae; order Oscillatoriales; family Microcoleaceae; genus Planktothrix; species Planktothrix mougeotii. The sequence goes on along the minus strand of NZ_JADEWU010000037.1, from coordinate 39,674 downwards.
GATTTGCGATCTTTCTTTTGTCGATTTCCCCAACTCCAATAGACTCCCGACTGTTTATATTCAGGATCAGCCACAACCATAGCGACGCGATCGCCCGATAATTCCTCCGTAACAAATCCCCCCGTAATGTATTTTTGAAAAATGGGGAAAATCTTCTGAAATAGGGGATAATGGTTGCGGAATAAAGCCGTTGTAGCCACACAACCCGGATACAGAGAAGTAAAGGTAATTCCGGTAGATTCATGATAACGGCGATGTAATTCTCGCATCGTTAAAACATTACAAACCTTGCTATCTTTATAAGCTTTAACAGGTTCAAATTTTTTACCATCAATCATCGTGATCGGATCTTTGAAACCTTGTTCAAACCCGTCAAGATTTCCTAAATCTGGACGGGGAGGAATTTTACCCCCTAACTCATCAGGGTTGTGGGTAACAGTTCCTAAAATCACCATTCTGCGATCAGGATAGGAAGAGCGTTTCATGTCCTCTAACATGACATTGCAGAGGTAGAAATGTCCTAAATGGTTGGTGGCTACGGTTAATTCATACCCCTCTGGACTCCATAAAGGCTCTTTAATTAAAGGCATATAAATTGCCGCATTGCAGACTAACGCATCCAGGGAACGACCCAAAGACCGGAAATTTGCAACAAACTGTTTGACACTGGCTAAAGATCCTAAGTCTATGGGAAGAATTTTATAGCTGTCGGGGGACATTCCCAAAGATTGAGCAGCCTGTTCAGCTTTAGCTAAATCCCGACACGCCATAACCACATACCAACCCTTTTGGGCTAAGGCTCTAGCGGCTTGCAAACCAACGCCCGAAGACGCTCCCGTAATTACAACTGTTGCTTGATTTGCCATAGGATTTTAACTCAATTGACCATCGTTGACTGTTTCTAGGATCTCATGTTTTACCACAAAAATAGATGTAAAGCCCGTTTGACCGTAGTGAGGCGTTCACGCCTCTGTTAGACAAAAATAGATGTAAAGCCCATTTGACCGTAGTGAGGCGTTCACGCCTCTGTTAGACAGCCCTGAAGGGCTTACTACAATTAAGATTCATTTTCAATATAAGGAATGGTGAAATGGAACTGACTTCCTTGATTTTTTCCAGGGGAATCTGCCCAAATTTCCCCTCCCCAGCCATTAACAATTTGTTTGCCGATCGCTAATCCTAAGCCTGTTCCACCCACACTACGACGCAGAGAACCTTCTTCTTGATAAAAACGCTCAAATACCGCGTCTAATCGATTCGGTTCAATTCCCCGTCCGGTGTCAGAAATCGTGACTTCGACCATTTGATCACTATTACATTGAGCACTAATCGTGACTTTCCCATCAGGATTTGTAAATTTACAGGCATTATCTAATAGTTTAGACAGTAATTCTACTAACCATTCGCCATCGGCTTGAACTAAAGGTAAATCTGAGGGAACTTGGGTTTCAATTCTTGGGACTTCATGGGCTACATGATGGGTACGAATGCCGCTAATGGCTAAATCAATACATTCTTTCAATCGTAATGATTCAGGATTCCAATCCACTCGACCGCTTTCTAAATGGGATAATTTTAAAAAGTCTTGAACTAACTTTCTTAAGCGTTCAGCATCCTCTAAAGCTGTATCTAACATAACTTTTCGCATTTCCACAGGCATATCCGGCTCTTGATTTAAGGTTTCTAAACACACTAAAATCGTCGATAAAGGTGTTCTTAATTCATGTCCGGTAATGGCAATTAAATTGCTGCGGGTGCGTTCTAAAGCTTCTAATTGTTGATTTAAGTCTTCTAAATTGGCGTAGGTTTCTGCTTGAATAATCGCGGCTCCTAATTGCGTTGCGATCGCATCTACCATCGATAAATCATCTTCTTTCCAGATCGAACGATTACAATTACATTGGTGTAGTTCCACCATGCCTAAAAGTTGACCTTGGTATAAAATTGGAATCATTAACCAGCCTTGAATTTGCCATTTTTGAGCAATCTTTGTTAAAGCTTCTTCAGGTTTTGTTGGGACTAATAGCGTTTTTTCAGCCGTTTCATTGGGTTGATTGATTTTGGTAAAATTAATTTTATTGATATCATTAATATAAATTCGTTCTCGCCCTTTAACAACTTCTTTAAATAAAGGATTTTCTCGCAAAATCCAGGTTTTCCCCATCAGAGAAATCACATCATCACATAAATATTCATTAGAAATTTTAACGGAATTATCTGTTGCTTTGCAGCGATAAATTAAACAACGACAAGCTCCCATTGCTTCCCCTAATTCTTGGGTTGCCACTTTAATCACTTCTTGAGGATTCAAAGATTGCCGAATAGTAGCTGTAATCGAATTAACTAAACGTTCCTTTCGTTCTTTAGCCGCTAAGGAACGATAGACCCGTAACAGTTTATGTTGACCCGCTTGTAAATAAGTCACTAAACGATAAGCAAAGGGATCATTAAGAGAAGAACAATCTTGAGAAATCGAATTAGATTTGCTCCGAGTTGTTGTTTTTTTGCCTTTTCGAGTTCCTGAACGAATCCCCAAAATACTAAAGCCTTGTTCTACCTTTTCTGTTAATTCAGGACGGTAATGTAAAATGCGTTCAAATAGCAATTCTGCAACTTTAATACAAACTTGACGATCTGATGTCCAAATCCCTTCAAAGGGACGAGCTTGATCCATTAATAACTGTTCTGGCATCTGGGAATTTTGAACTAAATCTTCTCGTTCAATACAGACTAAACAGGTTGAATAATATTGTCCTAAAACCAATAAATTCCATTCTTGACGCAGTTGATCTTCTGGGTCAAACGCCACTGTTTCATGATGGTCAGAAGAGTTTGTAAAAGCCGTTTCTGAAGCCGCCATCACATAGACTTGGGGTGTGATTTCAGCAATTCTATAGTAACGGTGAGCTTCTTGACGATAAAATCGCTCCTGTTGAAAGGTCGCAATTACCAGAGGTTGGTCAGTTCCCGCCAAAACTTGATCCTCCATCGCATGAGATAGAGCCGTTAAAGAGGATTTAAAATAAATTTGGGGTTTTAAACTGGGCAGGAACTGCACCAATTCTGTTAGTACCGAGGTCGAGATACTCATCTAGGGTGTCTTCGTTCAGTAAAATTGAGATGAACGGCTTGTCTTGACTTTGATGCTGATGGAGTTAGATTTACCTATTTTAGTAGCAAGTTTAGCAGGTTTAGCATTCTTCCCCGTCTTGAATAGAAAAAATTAGCTGTCAGCTTCTGCTAACAGCTTGTTCAATGTCCCCAATCATGAGAGTCTTAGAGTCTAAACTGGGTTTTTCCTCTAAGGTCTTTGTTCCAAGGAACGTTAATGAATTGATCATTTTCCCAGTCCGTCGGATAAATGGGGGGAATGCGAATATGATTAGAGCGAACTAGGACTAACCAACGTCCATCTTTGGTCAGATAACCCAATTCTGCAATATAATCGCGATCGCTCATAGAAATGGGAATATACCATTCTCGCGTTATTTCATCACATTCATATTCTTGCATGGACAAGGGTGGATGAGTGTCCATATCAATAGCAGTAACATCATAAACCCGCAGCAGCAGATAAGTTCCGCCTTGCTGACGTAAATATTCTTTATGTTCGTTGGGAACATCCCAATACGCATAGGCCCAATTGGGGTCACGGGGAAGCAGGAAAATCTGACTCTGGCCATAACCATCGGGTAATGCTGGGAGTCCTTGGTCTACATCTGCAAGAGAGGGTTCAAATGTAATCTCTTTTCCCAGGTTAAATTTAGTAGCTGCTACATCTGCTTCTGAACGCACATCTTGATGGGCTACTCCTAATTTTATTTCTTCAGGTTCCGTTTTTGCGAGTTCAGAAACCGATAATTCTGGTTCTATTAACTCCTCATCAACTGTTGCAATTGTCGGAGGTTCTTCCTCATCAATATTCGATTCTACAATAGCCGGTTCTGTTACGATATTAGGGTCAGTTTCTAAGATTTTAGGAATCAAAAATTCCGGTTTAACTAACTCCTCATCAACTCTTGCAATTGTTGGAGGTTCTTCCTCAATCTCCGATTCTACAATAGCCGGTTCTGTTGGGATATTAGCATCTGATTCTAATAGTTTAGGAATTAACTCCTCATCAACTCTTGCAATTGTTGGAGGTTCTTCCTCAATCTCCGATTCTACAATAGCGGGTTCTGTTGGGACATTAGCATCTGATTCTAATAGTTTAGGAATTAACTCCTCATCAACTCTTGCAATTGTTGGAGGTTCTTCCTCAATCTCTGATTCTACAATAGCGGGTTCTGTTGGGACATTAGCCTCTGATTCTAATAGTTTAGGAATTAACAATTCCGGTTTCACTAACTCCTCATCAACCGTTACAATTGTGGGAAGTTCTTCCTCAATATCCGATTCTACAATAGCGGGTTCTGTTGGGATATTAGCCTCTGATTCTAAGATTTTAGGAATTAACTCCTCATCAACTGTTTTAATTGTTGAAGGTTCTTCCTCAATCTCTGATTCTATAATAGCTGATTCAGTTAGGATATTAGGGTCAGTTTCTGTTAGTTTCTCAATAGGTGCTTTTGTTGTCAAAAATTCGGCAATTACAGCTTCAGCTTCACTCTCATCAATTTCTGCAATTAATACCGCTTCTGCAACTTGCTGAATTGCCCTATCTTCCATAGAAGCAAATTCTTCTTCAGTCTGATTATGTTTTTTAAGAACAGTACGAGGAGCAGAAACAGAAGAAACAATAGGAGAAAAGGAGGTTTTCAGGGATTCTGTTGCAGACTCGTTTAACTCCATTCCTCCCACTAATACTGGACTAGAAGGAGTCTGATGTTGTTTCCTAGGAAGATCAGATTCTGTAGATAATACAGGAGTAATAGACTCCTTAGATTGTTTATCCCCAGACTTAGAACGTTGAGTTTTAAATTGTAACCCCAGCCAAAATCCTAAAACCGGAATCATCGGTAGTAACCACCATAACCAACTTGGGATTTCTCCTTCCGTCGCAGGAACCGTTGCTTGCTGCACTTGGGAAGATTGGCTGACGACACTATTCTTTTTTGTTCTAGGTGGGAGTGGAGACGAATCAAGCTGACTCAACAGGATAGGGTGTTGAGAACTCAGAGCTAACTCAGATTTTGACATAGGTTTCAGCTTGAAATCCCATTCATCCTGAACACTCAAGGGTTGTTGCTCAATCTTAAGCTTCCTAACTTGTTTTGAGGATAGCGAGGACGACTCTGAAAGGGTAGTAGAATCCGCTACACGGGTATTAGAAGGCCATCGAGAGGCTGCCCCGGCAACGGGACTTGTCGCTATTGATAACAATAACGTTAAGGTCACTATCGATGTATCTTTTTTATTTAACAACATAGATAGAATCGCAAGCTGATAATCCCTAATTTAACTAAAAATTATAAAACAAGTTTGGGAGATTGAAAACTCAGTATGAACACGCAAAGAGAATGGTGAGTAACCTAGAGACACAAATACTGCCCGATTAAAAAATCCCCCTTGATTTTCATTCAATTAATAAGGGGGATTAAATCTTGTAAAAATAAAGGGTTTTTCCAGGCTAACAATGATAAGTTTTTGTAAAATTTTCAAGATTTATAATCAATTGTCAACCCTATTCTTAATTCTAAAGTTCTTGATTCTTTCTAATCTTCATCCCGAATATCATCGATTGAACCCGGAGAAGATTTATATAAATTATCTAATTGATTTCGAGCATCTTGAACCGACAAGGAACGCATGACTAACAACGGTTCATTAATTAAATTTCCGGTTTCATCCAGCAGTTCGGGATGGAGAATTTTTTGCATCCGTCCTGAGTTCATTGACCCGCCATAATTGCGAGAATCTGGAAGCTTTTGGGATTCCATGCCTACGGTTAAAAGACTATGAATTAAATTACGAACAGCCAGAAATGCTATAACGGTAAAAGCCAGAATGTAAACTAAGTGTAGCATTGTTATCTCCTTAAGGGTAGGGGGTTTTCGGTTAATCGATCACCATTTTTATGTCAGAAAGGATTTTTATCTTAAAGGTTTAGCCGGAGTCAGTTGAGAAGTTCCTGTCCCTAATTTTGACATATTCTAGTCAAGAGTCAAACCTTTTGATTGAACCAGGATAATCAATGTTCTACTGAGGATAGAGCTTGAGGGGAGAAACTTCTGTAAACTATTTATCGGATTGATTCGGATTAATTCACCGAAAATAAAAATTGCATTTGTCCCAATCAAACTTGTTTTTCCTGGTATTCAGCCTTTAAACTTAATTTTTAGCTGGGTTAGCCTGTTCGATGCGAAATCGCGTGGCAACTTGCCAACATTCCGTTAACAGTTGATGCCAAGGCATTAATACTGTCATTTCAATTCCAACTTGTCCCTCCGTTGCCTGAAACAAGGTTTTAGCAACTCTCACCTCTCGTTGCACTTCTGTAACCCGGTACAGGAGGTCGGACTGTTGTGACGGAGTTAAAAAGGACATCTCTTCAGTTTCTAAAAGATGCTGCGACCGTTGAAACCAGTATTCAAAATCCTCCAGCAACGGCTGTAATATCGCTTTGAGGAGGTCTGATTCTTCGGGCAAGTTGGGACTTATCATGGATTATTTGATCAAGACTTGACTTAAAACAATATTAACACTCTTTACAATTCTTAATATTTTTCTTAACGAAAGTTTTAGGAGTGATGTGGAACAGGCATCTTGCCTGTTAAACTTCAGTCAACGGTCAACCGTCAACAACTCCTATCTTCTGTACAATTAAATCAAGAAACTTTTATTGTAGAGTTGTAAATTTAATCGATGTCTATCGCAGAGTCCGATGATTCTCAACCCTTAGAGAAAAAAGTCCATTTGCCGAAAACCAGTGAATCTGAAGCCTTAAAGCGGATTCGCCATACGGCTTCCCACGTTATGGCAATGGCAGTACAAAAACTGTTTCCCAAGGCACAAGTTACCATTGGCCCTTGGATTGAGACTGGGTTTTATTATGATTTTGATAGTCCTGAACCCTTTACTGAGAAGGATTTAAAAGCCATCCAAAAAGAAATGGCTAAGATTATCAAGCGTCAACTTCCCGTCCTTCGAGAAGAAGTCAGCCGGGAAGAAGCCCAACAACGCATCCAGAAAATAGGTGAATCCTATAAACTGGAAATCCTTGAAGGGTTACAGGAACCCATTACCTTATATCATTTAGGTGATCAATGGTGGGATTTGTGTGCAGGGCCACACGTTGAGAATACCGTTGAGATTGACCCGAATGCCATTGAACTTGAAAGTGTGGCGGGAGCTTATTGGCGAGGAGATGAAACCAAAGCTCAACTGCAACGGATTTATGGGACAGCTTGGGAAACTCCCGAACAATTAGCCGAATATAAACGCCGCAAGGAAGAAGCTCTCCGCCGTGACCATCGCCGTTTGGGGAAAGAGTTAGGGTTATTTATTTTTTCCGATTTAGTCGGGCCAGGATTACCCTTATGGACACCGAAAGGAACTTTATTACGCAGTACCTTAGAGGATTTCCTCAAACAAGAACAAATCAAGCGGGGTTATTTGGGTGTCACGACTCCCCATATTGGCCGAGTCGATTTATTTAAGACATCGGGACATTGGCAGAAATATAAAGAAGATATGTTCCCGATGATGGCCGAGGACAGCGAAGCGGAGGAAAAAGAACAGGGGTTTGTCCTCAAACCGATGAACTGTCCGTTTCATATCCAAATTTATAAAAGCGAATTACGTTCCTATCGAGAACTTCCCATGCGGTTAGCGGAGTTTGGGACAGTTTATCGTTATGAACAATCAGGAGAATTAGGAGGATTAACTCGTGTTCGCGGGTTTACCGTTGATGATTCCCATTTATTTGTCACTCCTGAACAGTTGGAAGATGAATTTATCAAAGTTGTGGATTTGATTCTCTCAGTATTCAGAAGTCTACAACTCAAAAACTTTAAGGCGAGATTAAGTTTCCGTGACCCGAATTCTGATAAATATATTGGGTCGGATGAGGTTTGGGATAAATCCGAAGCGGCCATTCGTCGGGCGGTGGAAACCTTGGGAATGAACTATTTTGAGGGTATCGGAGAAGCCGCATTCTATGGCCCCAAATTAGACTTTATTTTCCAAGATGCCTTAGACCGGGAATGGCAGTTGGGAACGGTTCAGGTGGACTATAATTTACCCGAACGTTTTGACTTAGAGTATGTAGCCGAAGATGGCAGCCGTCAACGTCCAGTGATGATACACCGTGCGCCCTTTGGCTCTCTGGAACGATTAGTGGGAATATTAATAGAGGAATATGCGGGAGATTTCCCATTATGGTTAGCCCCAGTTCAGTTCCGACTATTACCCGTCAGTCAAGATTTCTTACCCTTTGCTCAAGAAATTGCTCTTAAATTACGGTCTGTTGGCGTTCGTGCCGAAGCGGATACCAGTAATGAACGCTTAGGGAAATTAATTCGCAATGCTGAGAAAGATAAAATTCCGGTCATGGCCGTTGTCGGGGCTAAGGAAGTTGAGTCTAATTGCTTGAATATTAGAACTCGTGCTCAGGGAGAGTTAGGCGCTATTCCTGTTGAAGATGTGATGACACGGATGCAACAGGCTATTTCTAATTACAGCAATTTCTGAATCTGATTAAGATGCAGAGTCAGCACCAGACCGAGAAATCTGATATTATCGGTCTGGCATGACTATACGCTCTTATTGGAAATCATGACTGAAGCATTCGAGTTTCTGGGGACAATTCCCATCAGGAAATATAATTTATGTTTTATTGTAGCCCCCTCATCCCTTGATGAAGTCGGGGTTAACCGTCTATTTCGGGTGCTTCAGTTATTGAAAACTATAATAACTATAAAAAAAACCCAAAAAGATTATGAGTACAACCAAAAAGGAAGTAGAATCTTTGTTGAAGAACCTACCGGATGATTGTTCTCTGGAAGATGTGCAATACCATCTTTATGTAATCGAAAAAGTCCGTCATGGACTTACGATTCACGAAACGACCAGGAATCTCATACAAGAGGAAGCAGAAGGTTTATTAAGTAAATGGGTTATCAAGTAGTTTGGTCGCCTCAAGCCATTGATGATATTGATGCAATTGCTGCTTATATTGCACGAGATTCAATTTCTTATGCGGCGGCGGTTGTCCAGAGAATCATTGAAGTTACACGGAACTTGAGATTATCTCCTGAAGCGGGAATTATTGTTCAAGAATTTGGCGACGAAACCATCCGTGAACAATTTGCTTACACCTACCGAATCATTTATCAAATCCAAGACGACATTGTTACTATTGCCGCCGTGATTCACGGTAAAACGTTATTAAAATTTGAATTGAGTCAGCAGTAAATTCATCTTTTTCCCCCCGTAGAGACGTTGCATGCAACGTCTCTACTGATTTAAGGTTTGACGGAAAGATTTTGCTGCAATTAAAGGATTAGGATGTTGTACAGATTCCGCCAATATAGTTAAATTGAGAGAGGGAAGAAGTTCACTATTGTTAATTAATTCATAGCCTGATGTTTGCTGAAATTGTTCAATATTTTCAGCCCGAAAATGATAAACTTGAAACTGATTATTTTGCCAAAACCACACTTCTCGCACTCCCAATCTTTGATAAACGTCTAAACGATTAATTCCACCACTGGTAATGATAACTTCTATCGCTAAATCAGGAATTTCTTTATTAGTTCCAATACAATAACTTTCATCCGGTTCAGTTCCCCCCCGTTGTTCTGGGTTTCGTAAGGTCATGGAACCTGTGGGATAATATTCTGTATTTGTTTCTAAAAAATAGATTTCTAAAAGTGTTCCTATGCGAGTTTTAATACTTTCATGATTGCGACTGGGTGACATAACTTCTAAAATACCATCTAAATAAGTTAAACGAAACTCTAAACTATCTTCTAATTGAGTTAATAATGTTTCATAATATTGCCAAGTCACCTTATCCGTGATGTAGCGAACCTCTGAACCTTGTAAGTTTTCTTCAGGATTAAGTAACGTTTCCAGTTTACTCGCTAACATAGTTAGTTCTCCTATTTAACAAAATTATATCAAAAACCCGTTGTTGCGCGAAGTGCTATAATTACTGATTTAAGGTTTGACGGAAGGATTTTGCTGCAATTAAAGGATTAGGATGTTGTACAAATTCCGCTAATACAGTTAAATTGAGAGAGGGAAGAAGTTCACTATTTTTGATTAATTCATAGCCTGATGTTTGCTGAAATTGTTCAATATTTTCAGCCCGAAAATGATAAACTTGAAACTGATTATTTTGCCAAAACCACACTTCTCGCACTCCCAATCTTTGATAAACGTCTAAACGATTAATTCCACCACTGGTAATGATAACTTCTATCGCTAAATCAGGAATTTCTTTATTAGTTCCAATACAATAACTTTCATCCGGTTCAGTTCCCCCCCGTTGTTCTGGGTTTCGTAAGGTCATCGAACCTGTGGGATAATATTCGGTATTTGTTTCTAAAAAATAAATCAGTAATAAATCCCCTATTCGGGTTTTAATACTTTCATGATTGCGACTGGGGGACATAACTTCTAAAATACCATCTAAATAAGTTAAGCGAAACTCTAAACTATCTTCTAATTGAGTTAATAATGTTTCATAATATTGCCAAGTCACCTTATCCGTAATGTAGCGAACCTCTGAACCTTGTAAGTTTTCTTCGGAATTAAGTAATGTTTCCAGTTTACTCGCTAACATCATTGAATCTCCTGTTTAATACAATTATATCCTATTTTTACCCATCCAAACCCATCTAATTTTTAACTTAACTTAATTTTAAAACATCCGTAAACGTTGCACAATAGCCGGGTAAATCATAGACCCCAGGGTGAACTGGATTTTGATAAGTAAAATGACGATAATCGAGACAAAATCGATCCCAATCTGCCATTTGTATTTTAAATAGCCAGATAAAAAAGTTGGCTAAACTCGGAGATAAATTCAAACGGAAATAAATTCGTTTGTTATAATATTGACAAGCGGTTTCTACAGCTTGATTTAAGGTAATTTCTGGATTTCCTAAAACAAATTGTTCTGTTTCCGGGTAAATCGGAGGATGATTCACTAAATAATATACCACTGTTGCAATATCAGCAGCATGAATAAAATGGAAACTCGCATCCGCTTGAAACCATCGAATTAAATTAATCCATTTAACCACATCAGAAATACCTCCTGATAAATGGGAATAGGGTTTATTCTCCTCTCCTCCTAATACTAAAGTCGGAAATAATACCCTTAACGGAGGAATATCATGAGTTATTCTTAGTAATTCCTGTAAACATTCATATTTTGTTCTAATATAATCCGTGCCAATTTCTCCAGCTTCGGGTAATAAATTATTATTTTTATCTAAAATACTAGCCGTTGAAAAATATAATATCTGCTCACAAATCTCAGGATTTAATAATTTAACTAATTCTAAATTAGCCTTAACATTAATCTCTAAAACCTCTTGATATCCCCCCCAAGCCGTAGCAATTAAAATCGCTATATTAACAGTAGATAATAAATCTTTGAATTGATTAATATCTCTTAAATTACCTTGAAGAATATGAATATCGGGACGACTGTTATAATCAAAACCTAATTTATCAGGATTTCTAACTAATAAAAATAATTCATGTTCGGTATTTTGAATCAAATTCTCTACAAGATAATGACCAATACAACCACTCGCACCTGTAATAAAAATTCGCTTTTTCATAAAAAATAATGATAACTTCAGTAATCAGATTCTATCTCTATTTCCTTGATAATCCTTCTCCATTTCTTCGTGTCTTAGTGTCTTTGTGTTGCGTTTCCTTCAAATTTGTAGGGGCGGGGTTTTCCCGCCCTTGATACACGGAAGCAAAACAACAAATTTAAGCGTGAACGCTTAATAATTGATCCGCTTGTTTTGCCGTTTCAAAGAAATAGGCAACGTTTTCTTCTGGGGTATTTTGAAGGACACCATGCCCTAAATTCAGGATATGACCTTGATTTCCGGCTTTTTTAATGGTATCTAAAATGCGATCGCGAATCATCTCTTTTGAGCCAAATAAAATACAAGGATCAAGATTTCCTTGAACCCCAATATTTTGACCCATCCGTTGACGCGCATCCGCCATATCAACCATCCAGTCAACACTGACAAAATCAAACCCGGTTTTAGCCATTCGTTCTAATAATCCCGAACTTCCATTAATATAAAGAATTAAAGGCGTATCAGGATGGGTTTGTTTGACTTGATCAACCACTCGTTTTTGATACGGAAGGGCGAAAACTTCATAATCTTGAGGGCTTAATTGACCCGCCCAAGAATCAAACATTTGAATCACTTGTGCGCCAGAATCAATTTGATAACGCACATAAACAGCGATCGCATCTGCAATTTTTTCTAAGAATTTATGCAAAATTGCAGGTTCAGAAAATGCCATTTTTTTAATCACAGCATAATCTTTAGAACTCTTTCCTTCAATGGCATAAGCCGCCAACGTCCAAGGAGCGCCTACAAACCCTAAAACAGCAGCTTGATTTCCCACTTCCTGTCGTAACGTTTGCAAAATTTCCCGAATAAAAGATAAGCTTTCTTCCGGTTCAATGGGATGCAGTTTTTCAACTTGTTCTAAACTGCAAATGGGTGACTCAATAATTGGCCCTTTGCTTTCGATAATATCGAAATTAATGCCAATTCCAGGCAGAGGCGTTAGAATATCAGAAAATAAAATCACCCCATCCGGTTGAAAGGCGCGGAAGGGTTGCAGGGAAATTTCAACGGCGATCTCCGTTTTTTCGGAGCGTTCACGGAAGGAAGGGTATTGTTCCCGTAGATCACGGTTAGAGTCGATTAGGAAGTTACCTTCTTAACCTCTCCTTCAGAACCGTGCATGAGACTTTCACCTCACACGGCTCCTTGATAATTCCACCTTTGTTATAGGTACGATTCAAAACGGTTTATTGTCGTGATTCTTGATTAAAGAACCATCATTAGCCGTTTTTGTGTCGTGACAATGTTTATGTAGAAGTTGTAAATTATCATAGATGTTTTTTCCACAATCATGATGTTGGTTTCTTCTGATCAACTTCTACAATGTCTGTACTTGTAAAATACAAACCACAGTGAGAACAAATACCCTTTTGTTTCTTAATTAATTTTGAAACCCTTGTGGGTGTTTCTGGATATTCACCTCTTCGTTTACTCCAATAAGTCCAGTTTCCATCAAACGGACTAGCTTTACCCTTAACTTTAATATACCTGACGATTGGCGCACTGTTATGGGTCAGTAATTCTAATCCGTTTTCTGTACTGAAACACCAATTTCTGTCACCTACTGTTCTCCAGTATTTGTTTTTATTGATGCTCCCTTTTCCCCTCGTTCTTGCCCAGGCTCTCAATTTGTTATATATTAGTGAGTCAACCTTGTTAAAGGTTTCTTTACTAACAACTGTTGAGTAATAGTTTGACCATCCTCTAATAATCGGATTCAGCTTACTAATTAAAGCAGCTTGGGGGGCGGTTTTATGAGTATCTATTATCTCAGCTATTTTTACAAGATGAGTTTTTATTTGGGCTTTTGAGGGTGTGATTAGTGTTTTAAAACCTAGTTTGGAATATCCAATTGATGCAGCCCGGTAGTTGCCTACCTTATGCTGTTGTATATGGAATCCTAGAAACTCAAACCCAACATTTCCATCAATTTCATTGAGGGTATGGGTTAATTTTGTTTTACTGGGTTTTAATTCCAGTCCCATATCACTTAACCAGTCCGCGATTATTTCTTGACACTTTTTGATGACGTTTAAATCCTCATGGATTATCACAAAGTCATCTGCATATCGGATTAAACTCAAGGCTTGACGATTATTTCGTTTATTTCCTTTCAGAGTTTCTGCGTATTGCTTAACTCTTTCTTCCAGACCATGTAGGGCAATATTTGCAAGTAAAGGTGATATAACCCCTGCTTGTGGTGTACTCTCATGAGTAGGAAAAAGTTTTTTTCCGTCCATATACCCTGCCTTAAGCCATGTTTTAATTGTTCGGCTTAATGTAGGGTATGTGTGTAATTTGTCAATTAACGCTTTGTGGTTGATGCGGTCAAAGCATTTTGAGATATCAGCATCTAGCACATATTTGGCTTTTTGCTTAATACTGTCAAATATTGCTTGTATTGCATCGTGACAGGAACGTCCTGGTCTGAAACCATAACTGTTTGGCTCAAAGAGCGCCTCCCATTCTGGTTCTAATGCTAGTTTGACTAACGCTTGTAATGCTCTGTCGTCTATTGTGGGTATTCCCAATGGGCGAGTTTCGGTTGTTCCCGGTTTGGGTATGTTAGTACAGACCGACCATGATCGGTCTCTACGAGTAGGTTTTACCTTACCCGTCAACTTTAGTCGTCCTACAAGGCTCATCCGTTGTTTTGATGTCAGAGATTTAACTCCATCCACACCTGCGGTATTTTTACCTTGATTATCTTGTGTTACCCGACGTACAGCAATACATTTAGCTGACCAGGAATTAATCAGGGTCTTTTGAAGTTTGCGAACTGCTTTAACATCGCCTCGAGAACTCGCTTGAAATATGCGCTTTTGCAACTTAAAAGTCACCTTCTCTAGCTTGCGCCAGTTGATGTCTTTCCATTCCACCGTCTGATTTTTATTCAGCGTTTTAGATTTATTCATTGCTACTTGTTCTATTTCTTTGGAATTACCGAGTATCTGTCAGCATATCCTTGTCATTACAACAAGGCTTTCGCTTTTGACACCATCCCTCCCCTAACTATCATTCGTTAGCTACTTACTGGTTATCGACCTCTCCAGAGATAGTTAGGGGTTACTTCGTTCCGATTACACATTTGTTTGAAGTCTTTAGCGTGATGCTCTCCACCGGGTTTATTGGGCGGTGCTTATAAGTCGTTCATATAATCGCTTATGCCCTATCCTTGCCTTTTGGCTTGGTGTTAATCAAGTTTTTATCTTGATTTAGCCATTACACCATTAATGATAACGATGGTTCAGACACATCTTTGCTGGCGCTACGCATGGACTTCTTGCTCGATAGTTACCAGATTTGGCTACCAGTAGTTCTACCTTTTAACCCCGCTTTAGCCTGTTGGTTGCTACCCAAACAAACTAGGGGTTATGCTTTCACCTCAGCACTTGAGGGATGGGACTTGTAAATTTTTATTACTTATCTCTAAATTTCGTAACATTTCGTTACTCTTCAAGATTTTTGTAATATTTCCTTACTCACCCACAAATGTAATCAGTTATCACCAGTCTTATCAACTGGGTTAACCGTCCCATAAGCCTTTGGGCTTATTTTAGGTTAAACGAATCGCACATATGCTTTCATATAGCGACCCGCCTGTCGCATCATCCACACGGGGGGACGAGCTAGTTTTTCACCACGAGCAGCACGCAACAGATAGGGAATTTGGGTCGATTCGGTCATCGTTACTAAAAGTTTAAAACAGTTTTTAGGCCAATCCTTAGCTTACCACTGAAGGGGATTGACCGTTGACTGTTAACAGTTGACACTCCCCGCTAGTCAAGAGACGGGGATTCTTAAGAGTTCCATAAAAGAATTCTTAAAGGCGTAGTCAATGCGCCACTACTAACTCCATCAAGATTTAATCCTAATGTTGCCGATACTTTGCGAAGAATATTTGCCGATGCGTTGCAATCAGCGTTGATATACTGATTCAATGCAGTACGATACAAACCTCGTTTAACTCGCTTTCCTGACGGTTCCCAATTGTCGGGTTTTGCACCAAATTCAGGGAGATAATCCTGAGCAAGAAAACTAGCTTTCGAGGTATATGATTCCTCTGTTTCAATAAACTCAATTCCGTAACGGGAGCAAAGTTCTTGAATTCGAGATTTCAACCGAGCGGTGGGAATTTGGATAAAATTCTGATTCCCTTTCTTTCCAAGGGTAGCACCGTCTTTTTGTCCCTGGTTCCAACCAAAAACAATGCGACCAATGTTATTTTTAAGACAGTGATTAATCACCAATCTTGCAGCTTTATTAATCCCATCTCTAACTTGTCGATTACGCTTTTCAGTTACAAGTGCTAAAGATTTACTCCAGAAACCTTGGGGTTTACCTTGTTTTTGATTAGAGACTTGTTTATTGTACCACTGATTTAAAGACTTAAGATGTTTACCATCAACAATAAAACTGGTTCCTACATTGCTTACACAAGTCAGCCAATTATTAATACCATGATCTATTCCTAAAACATAGCTAGGATTGACTGGAATCTTTTCTGCTTTGACAGGATAAACAAATTCAGCGTAAAAGCAACGATTTCGAGGTAAAATCCGAACTTCTTTAATATCTTTCCATTCCAGATTTGATGGCATGGGCAGATAAATCTCTCCTATCCCAAACCATGCTTTTACTTGTTGCCCCAGTGGAATTCTAATTCCCTCTGGAGTTAACTTTAGCCATCTAACGGGATAGGAAACTGTGAAAAGCCCTTTCTTTCTATATTTAGGAGGACGGGGCTTTTCTGTTAATTTCCCACTTCTCCAAAGTTTAAGAAGTTCCTTGTAAGAACTCATTGCCTCCGCTACGTTATTACAGGTTTGTTGGGCTGATGAAACATACATTGCCTTGAAATGTTTATTGGAATTTTGAGACATTTCAGAACAAATCGCAGCCCGTTTAACAAATGCTCCTGTTTTAAAAAACATTTGTCTTGCGTAGTAAAGAGCGCAATTGTAGACCTTGTTTGACTCGGAGCAGAGATATTCGCACACCGCTCTAGTCTGTGGGTTGACGTGAATTAAGTTAACTTGACATCCATACATACCTTGTCGTTTTCTGTATACTTGTCAACTCGGAACAGGCTTTATCAAGTTTGGCAAGATTTAGCAACGGAGAAAGGATGGAATATTCGGGCTTGTGAGATAGCCCCTGATCATGTCCATCTATTTATTGAGTTTCCTCCTACGATGCCAATCCATATTGAAGATCCACATCATTACTAGACTGGTAGTTAAAACTACTTGAGTCGCTTTTCCGCCTCGCTCGCTTATAGACGAGGCTACCAAGCTTCCCAAGTTTTTCTTGTGTCGGGTGCGGAGTGCGGAGTGCGGAGTGTCAAGGATCTTCTCTTCTCCCCCTGCTCCCTCTTCTCCCCCTGCTCCCTCTGCTTCCCTATTTCTTACCTTGTGGCGGTGGACAGTCGGGGTGAATACCACCTTGAGCGCAAATGTAATTAATTTGCTTCTCATCCACATTAATTGCGTTGCTAAAATCTACATTTTTGAGACGGTTTGATTGAGCAGTTTCGTCGGGTTTAGAAATAAATTGATCGGATTTATTTTGTTGAGGAGAAACAAAGATTGCGCCTTTAAAATTGGTTCCGTCTAATTTGGCTCCTTGAAAATTAACGAAGCTTAAATTAGTATTTTTTAGATTAGCATCTTGCAAGCGGGCATTTTTGAAGTTAGATCCGGTAAGTTTAGCGGAGGTTAAGTCGGCTTCTTGCAAATTTGCTCCCATAAAATTCACCGCCGATAGGTCAGCATTTTTGAAATTAGCTTGTCTTAAATTGCTAAATTGGAAATTAGCACCCGGAGCTTTAGCTTCACTGAACCGAGCTAACTTTAAATTCCCTTTTGAGAAATTAGCGCTGGATAATTCCGCACCTGTAAATTTTGTATCCGTCAAATTCCCTTGTTGGAAATTTGCTCCTAATAATTTAGCACTGCTGAAATTAGCTCCCGTTAAATCAGCTTCCGATAAATTAGCTTTATTAAGATTTGCTTTTAAAAAGTTGCTGTATTTTAACAACGTATTACTTAAAAAAGCACCTGTTAAATCAGCTTCCGTTAAATCAGCCCCACTTAAATCTGAAATCCAATCATCAAAGGTTCCTAGCCGTCCATCTTCACCCGCACTCGCAAACCGACTATTTTTCAAGCTGGCTTTCGTCAGGCTGGTATTTTTAAAGTTAATTCCCGATAAATCAGTTTGTTCTAAAACTAAAGTAAATTGAACGGGTGGGGTTGTATTTTGTCCTAAATCAATGCGACTTAAATCAACATTATAAACAAAACCGCCATAAACTTTTAGAATTTTAGCGATCGCCCGTTGGGTGGCTTGTTGTCGTCGCCCCGTTAAAAGTTTTTCTTGATTTTCTGCCCCAAATTGCATCGAATCTAAATCATTTTTTAGAGCTTGATTTAATTTTCTTAAATCCGGTAAAGCTTTGGGGCCTGTACTGACTAATGCTTGTTGGATAACATCAATTAAGACGGGGTTTTGTTCCTGAGCTAATAAATCCACTAATAAGGGAATTGCACGGGGATCTTTAATCGCACCTAACGCTAAAATTGCCCCCCGTTTTTGAGCAACATCCGTAGAAGCGTTAGGGGATAATTTACTGACTAAAGCCAGAAAAACTTCGTTATCTTGTTGTTGAAATTCTCGACGATTGGCTTGATTTTGAATATAAATTTGAGTCCCGACAAAGGTTCCTAATACTGCTGCCATACTAGCACTACTGACAATAATTAAAGTTAACCCCGGATGTTGACGCATCCACGTCCATAAATTAAACTCCGATTTCGGGGTTTCTGGGGTGAAAACAAGGGCATGAACCGCATCATCTTCTGCGACCCAATCATAATTAGTAAAGGGATTAAACACTAAAATAGGGGGGGCTTCTTGTACGGAAGTTCCTGCTAATAAATCATGTCCAGTCCGACCTTGAAATCGTTTGGCGATTAACGCATCTCCTAATAAGGTGACACCGGATAAAGCCCCTAAAATTAATAAATTGGGATAGGCCCCCGTGACTTGCCAAAGACCATAAGCAATAGCGAATGGAATCCCCCAACGTCCGATTAATTCTCGACGGAGTGCCCGTCCCCATCCTGGGGAAAAACCATTCGGATTAATCACCTGTACCCCAAACCACAATTTAGGTAAGGTTTGACCCCGTTTGGCTAATAGATAAAGTTGCCATCCTCCCACAACCAGGGGTAAAAGTAATGCACCCGACCACAATAGATTCGTTAAGGGGGCTACTTTGGGACTGCGATCGCGCACCGGAATTCCCAATGTCGCCGCAACGGTTTGGGATGTCACCCGGACAACGGGATTTAGAGGGACGGGTTGAGGACTGCGGTTGCAGACAACGCCCAGGGTAAAGGGAATTAACCCACTGACCGCAACTAAGGAAACCTCCGCCACAAACGCCCCCCAACGCCGCACCCAAAAGGGTACAGCCTTGGAGGAAACCTCTGGCCAGGATGAAGGAGATTGAGATTGATCGGTGTCTCTACCTACAGTAGGGCTTGTCATAGTTCAATATTCCCTGATATGGGTCGTTAAGATTAACAAAATGGAGAAGAAATAAACTACCTCGACTCGCTATGAATATACAATTCATTGAGACTGGCTATAATAAACTTGATTTATTTTTGTTGTTGAGTTAATCGCTGCTTCAAGGGTTCTGGATCACCTTGACCCACAACTACACCATTTTCTAATAGAAACGCGCCATCACTATAATTTAATTCCTCTAAACGATGAGTGACCCAAAGTGCTGTTATTCCTCTGGTTTTGACTAACCGTTGAACTTCAATCACTAAATCATTTTGACTATCAGGATCTAATAAAGCGGTGGGTTCATCTAAGAGTAAAACTTCACAATGTCTGGCTAATGCACCCGCGATCGCAATGCGTTGTTTTTGTCCTCCACTTAAAGCATAAATGGGACGACGTTGTAACTCTAATAATTTAACCGCCGCTAAGGCATCTTCTACCCGTTGTTTCACTTCTATCCAGGGTAATTGATCCTCAACTAATCCAAAGGCAATATCCGCCCCAACCGTTGGCATCACTAACTGATGATCAGGATTTTGAAACACAAACCCCACCCGTCCTTGGGTTTGTATTTCCCCCGACTGAGACTTTAATAATCCGGCCAATAACCGTAATAAAGTTGACTTTCCGCTTCCGTTTGTCCCCAAAAGCATCCAAAATTCTCCTGGGGGGACATCTAGGGAACAGGATTTTAACACCTGCGCCCCGCTTGGCCAACTAAAGCATAGGTCTTGTACCCGTATCGCTGGACTGGAAGATTCCATGCTCGTTGTAATTTCCTCTATTCTGCCTTTAAACCAACAAACCCAGGGGGTCTTCCGGTGGCATTTCCTCCCTGTTTATCAGAAATTTGTACCGCAGAAATTTCACTACTGAGAATGGCTAATTTCTTCTCGGTCATCTTATCGCAAGTAAATTCTAAGACCTGCGTTGTTCCGCCCCGTAAGACCTCTAAAACGTGATTGTAAATGGCTTCCGCATCCTCGGCGGATTTTTTTTGAATGGACAACGGGATGGGAGTGTATTTAACAATAATGTCTACGGTGAACATAGGATCTCAAAAACAGTTAAGAATTTCAATTTCTTACTATATCGTTTTCAGTTAACCCTGAACGGCATATTGTTTTAACTCCTTGAGAGAAACCACTTCTAAGGCTCTGGCGTGAGTGGCTTCTAACACCACAGGAGGCGCCACACCTGCATCCATCGCTTCTTGCCAACGAGAGGCACACAAACACCAGCGATCGCCCGGTTTTAACCCAGGAAAGCCAAAGGCGGGAACTGGGGTACTGAGGTCGTTTCCTTGGGCTTTGGTAAATTCCAGAAACTCTGCGGTAACTTGGGCACAAATCACATGAACCCCGAAATCCTGCCCCCCAGTATAACAAAACCCATCCCGATAAAATCCGGTTATCGGATCAGAGCAACACAATTCTAATTCGCCACCTAAAACATTTCTGGCTTCTCCCATGATTCGTTCCTGATTATTTTTTATGGGTCTTGTTTTTCTTCAATAATACCATCAATACTTTAGCGGCTTAAAAACTGTCCGAAGTCTTGATTTAATATAAATAAAATTTAAGTTAAGATCAGTATGTCAAAATTTGAGGACAAACAAGCTATGTCAACTTTATATGAAAAGCTTGGTGGTGCTGAAGCCGTTAAACTAGCTGTCGATAATTTTTATGATCGTGTATTGCAGGATGATCGGATCAAGCACTTCTTTGATGGCATGGATATGGTCAAACAAAAAAGCCATCAACGAGCATTTTTAACTTATGCCTTTGGGGGAGCACCTCAGTATGATGGACGGGCGATGCGTGAAGCTCACAAACATTTGGTAGAGGAGCAAGGTTTAAGAGGGGAACATTTTGATGCCATTGCTGAAAATTTAGAGCTAACACTTCAGGAGTTGGGAATTGCTGAAGAGTTGATTGCTGAAGTGATGTCAGTAGCCGGAGCTCCTCAGCATCGTAGCGATGTACTGAACCATTAAAACCTGATTTTGATTCCTCAATTTCTAGGATTTTGCTCAAACAAAAGCAAGCTTGTTTTTATTTGAGTTACCCCTGATAATATCTTAATTTTGTTACTATTAATTAACAGCGATCGCCATTTTTTTAACAATAGCGATCGCTGTTTTCAGTACAGCATCGTTGATAGAATCCCCTAGGCTTCTATAGAGGTTACTTCTACCGCATCAGCTTGGAGTGCAGCTTCTGTTTTCGGGCGGTCTAATTTGAGAACCAGAACCCCTAAAGGAGGTAAACATAAATCCAACGAATGGGAATAATTATGGAACCACCATTCATCAGTCCATTTACCACCTAAATTCCCCATATTACTGCCGCCAAATTCACCCGAATCACTATTAAATAATTCGGTATAAAATCCAGGTTCAGGCACACCAATGCGATAATGACTATGAGGTTGAGGGGTAAAATTACAGACCACAACAACAAATTCTTCAGGATCTTTTGCCCGACGAATAAACGACACCACGCTATGACGGTTATCAGTACAATCAATCCATTGAAACCCGGCTTCAGCAAAATCCTGCTCATATAATGCAGGTTCATTGCGATACAGTTGATTCAAAGATTGGAATAACCGTTTAATACCTTGGTGGGCGGGATATTGCATTAATTCCCATTCCAAAGTTCCCCAAGCATTCCACTCCTGACGCTGACCAAACTCCATTCCCATGAACAAAGTTTTCTTACCAGGGTGAGTAAACATATAGGTAAACAAACACCGGACATTAGCAAATTTTTGCCAATCATCCCCCGGCATTTTGTTGGTAATATTGCTCTTACAATGCACCACTTCATCATGGGAGAGCGCCAACATAAAGTTTTCGCTGTGGTGATACCAAATACTAAAGGTAACGTTATTTTGATGGAACTGACGGAACCAAGGGTCCATGCTGAAATAATCCAACATATCGTGCATCCATCCCATGTTCCATTTCAGGTTAAATCCTAACCCCCCCACATAAGTCGGCCAAGACACCATCGGCCAAGAGGTAGATTCTTCTGCAATGGATACAGTTCCTGGATAATAACTAAATAAAACATGGTTGGTTTGGCGTAAAAAGTCCGCCGCTTCAATATGTTCACAACCACCATATTGGTTCGCCACCCATTGACCATCGGGACGTAAATAGTTCAGATACAGCATGGAAGCGACTGCATCTACCCGAATTCCATCGATATGATATTTGTCATACCAAAATAGGGCGTTAGCCACCAGGAAATTACGAACTTCGTTACGACCATAGTTAAACACTAAGGTTCCCCATTCTTTATGTTCGCCTTTGCGGGGGTCAGCGTGTTCATACAGGTGAGTCCCGTCAAAGAAGGGTAAACCGTGTCCATCTTTAGGGAAATGTCCCGGAACCCAGTCCACAATCACCCCAATACCATTCAAATGGCATTGATCCACAAAATACATGAAATCTTCAGGACTGCCAAACCGGGACGTGGGGGCATAATATCCCGTGACTTGATATCCCCAAGACCCATCAAAAGGATGTTCAGCAATAGGTAATAATTCAATATGGGTAAACCCTAAATCCTTAACATAAGGAATTAACTGATCTGCCAGTTCCCGATAGGTTAAAAAACGACCTCCGGGATCAAGCTCAGTGGCTTGTACAGCAGTTTCAACGGTTCCATCGGGTAAGACATGAGGTTGATCGAAAGGAGCGCGGTTCCAAGAGCCTAAATGACATTCATAAACGGAAATCGGAGATTTGAGGGGATCATTATGGCGTCGTTGTTCGAGCCAATCTTGATCGTGCCATTCATAGGTATCTAAATTAGCAACAATTGAAGCGGTTTTAGGACGAACTTCTTGATAAAACCCGTAGGGATCGGTTTTTTCATAGATGTGTCCTTCCCAGTTTTTAATTTCATATTTGTAGTGTTCTCCGACTCCCAACCCAGGAATAAACAGTTCCCAAACCCCATTGCTTAACTTCCGCATTTGGTGTTTGCGTCCATCCCAATAGTTAAAATCCCCAATAATGGAAACGTTGCGCGCATTGGGAGCCCAAACCGCAAAATAGACCCCGGATACATCATTGACACTCGTTAAATGAGCGCCTAATTTTTCATAAATGCGGTGATGGTTGCCTTCGGTAAACAGGTGAATATCAAAGTCGGTAAATTGGGGAGAACGAAACGCATAAGGATCATAAACGACCCGTTCGTGTTCACCTTCTTTAATTCGCAGTTGATAGTTCGCAAGTTCGGGAATATCAATGACACACTCAAAGAAATGAGGGTTATGTACCGACTCCATCGGGTATTCCTGTCGTTGTTCGGGCAAGAGAACCCATGCCGCCTCTGCATTGGGTAAATAAGCTCGGACTGCCCACACCGTTTTACCGTCTTGTTCAATTTGGTGAGCCCCCAGCACTTCAAAGGGGTCTTGGTGGTGGTTCCAGACAATTTTGTTAACTTGATCAATCGCAATGGTCGTCATGAGTCTCTACTGCTCTACTACAAACGGGTTACTAATCGACGCTACGGTTGCTATTACTTTACATTTTTTAACAGTTTCAGAAAACCGCAAACCTGCTGCATTTTTGGGGAATTCCCATCGAATAGCAGGTTGGGAGTTGGGATTATGGTACTCGATTTTTAGATCTTTACCACAATTAAGTGTGAACTAACCACACTGACCTGGCAGTACAGTATGGGCTTGGTGACTTCTCAACCCGATGCCTTTTTATCTGAAAGCGTTTTCGTCTCT
Organism: Planktothrix mougeotii LEGE 06226; assembly: GCF_015207485.1. NCBI lineage: Bacteria > Bacillati > Cyanobacteriota > Cyanophyceae > Oscillatoriales > Microcoleaceae > Planktothrix > Planktothrix mougeotii. The sequence continues at coordinate 15,558 of NZ_JADEWU010000037.1, read as the reverse complement.
ACCATGATCAGCGTTACAGTTGGGACAATCCTATTGTCTGATATCCAGAGGCAACTCATCTAGCCTGTGGATCTTTCTCATAATCAACGGCTGTAATTTTGACCTGATAATACTTATCTAATAATGCTAAAAAACTTTCGAGAAAAGGATATTTAATTTGAGGATATAGAGAATCAGAGTCGGAATACTTAATAACAATAGAAATCCTAACAATTTTAACCCCTGAATTTTTGTTCGAGATTCCCGGCTCTTATTTGGGTAGGCTATGAAAGTTGCCATGAGGTTCTAATATAAGAATTTAAGGATTTACAAGATTTAAACGAAAATCGAGAATATTTAGAGAATCCTGTAAATATTGAAAATTTTAGTAACTGACTTATTTAACCATCGGAATTGAACACTGAGTCCGATTAAAATTAGACTCTTCTCCCTCTGAAGGAATTGCTAAAACTTCTAAACGTCCATTCATTAAACTTAATAAGGTTTGATTCATTAACAACCGCATTCCTGGGGATAATGTCATTTGATTGATAGGGGTTTGATCCTTTTCTAAGGTTGATTTTAATAAATCCCAAGACTCACTCCAAGCACTAATGGGACGTTGATCTTCAACCCAAATATGAATAAATCCTGTTTCTGGAGACGGATGGACAGAAACCTTTACACTTCCCTCACTCATTTGAGCAATAGCAGTATCGACTAAACTCACTAAAACTTGTCGCAATCGGGGTAAATCGGCTAAAACATAAATATCTTCATCGGGGGGTTCAATTTTTAATCGAATACTACGATTTGCCGCCTGCATACAGGTTAAATCTTCCACTTCATCCAGGACTTTAGCTAATTGAATCTCATGAATATCCATTGTTTCTGTGCCATATTCTGTTTTAGACACAAAAATCACTTGATCTAATAATTCCACCATTTTCAAAGCAGAAGCGTGAGCGTGTTGAATAAATTCTTGCTCCTCTTCTGGACTTTCGCACAGATCCCCTAAAATCAATTGTAATGAGCCAATCATACTATTGAGAGGCGATCGCAACTCATGGGATGTCCGAGCCAAAAATCCCGCTTTAAATAAACTCATCTCCGCCGCCATTTGATAAGCGAGTTGAGTTTGTTTTAATTGATGAGAGAGGGCTTGCACCTGTTGTTCATCATTGCTCGTTGTGGCGGAGTCATCGGTGGTCAGGGACTCAGATGATTGCTTTCCTTTCCCCCCCAATAGCCGAGCTAAGACGATGCCTAACCCCAACCCCAACCCTAAATATACAAATTCGCTCCAACCCATCTGTCTAGTCTCACTCACTCTATAAAGTTAGCCCTATCAGGATCATGATATAGCAGGGAATAGTAATCAGTCATCAGTTATCAGTTATCAGTTATCAGTTGTCACGGAAGAGATGACTTAATTGAAAAAAAATTGATTTTTAACGCTATAAATTAATCGCTCCCTGTCGTAAGATTTTCCAACTATTCCCTTGCCATTTCGCTACTGTTGAAGGGATAGTGGAAGCGGTTAGGGTTGCATCACATTCTGAGGAAAACAAGGTTACAACATCGGGAAATTGAGTATTAATTTCTGCCAGTGTTAATAAGGGGGGTTGTCCTGATAAATTGGCGCTGGTGGTTGCCATCGGGCCAGTACGGGATAAAATGTGTTGAGCGATCGCACAATTGGGAACCCGGATACCAATAGTAGAGGGATCTATTGGGTTCATCGCTGGGGAAACTTTTTCAGAAGCAGGTAACACCAACGTTAACGCCCCAGGCCAATACTGTTGAGCAATTTGTTGCCAAATTAATAATTCTTCTACTGTTCCCTTCACATAGGGCCATAAGGCTTCCGGTGTAGCTCCCATTAAAATTAACGGTTTATCTTGACTGCGTTGTTTTGTCTGAAAAATCAATTCAGCTTGATCAGGACGTGTAGCTAAAGCCGGTACAGTATCGGTCGGGAAACTAACCACCCCATCACCCGAAATCGCCACATCAATTAACGCATCAATAGAAACTTGAACCATAAATCAGTTATCAGTTATCAGTGTAGAGACGTGCCATGGCACGTCTGTACCAGTTATGAGGTTTAGGACAATTATTTCAAATACGCTATAACAAAACGGTCGAATCCTGCCAAGTCAGAAATAATTTTAATCTTAGAATAGCTTCCCTGGGCCTGTAAGAGTCCTGCAACGGCTTCTCCTTGTCCGGCCATGATTTCCACAATCCAAAGGCCCCCTGAGCGCAAATAACGGGGGGCTGTTTCCACTAAATCGCGAATACAATCTAAGCCATCACCACCGCCATCTAAGGCTAAGGTAGGTTCATGGTGGGCAACTTCCGGTTGTAGGGTTGGAATCAGGTTAGAGGGGATATAAGGGGGGTTAGAGACCATTCCCGTGAGTTTTCCTTGTAAAAAATCTAGGGGTTGCCACCAGGAGCCGTGATGGAATTGAATCCGGTCAGCAAACCCTGTGGTTTCAGCATTATATTGAGCGATCGCTAAAGCTTCTAAACTCGTATCCACCCCATGAATTTCAGCACGGGGAAAAATATCTGCTAAACCTATAGCGATCGCACCGCTTCCCGTTCCCAAATCCGCCCAAATCCCATCCTGATCCAGATTTTCAGCCGCAGATTGAGCTAAATCAATGATTAACTCCGTTTCAGGACGAGGAATCAGAACCGCAGGAGACACCTTTAAGGTAAACTGACGCCAATGAGTCACCCCCACGAGATATTGAACGGGGATGCGTTCGGTGAGGCGTCGTTGCCAAAGTTGAGTTAATTCTGACCAAGGAACCTGGAGAGGAACAGAGGGTTGCTGTTTGAAGGTTTGTAAACGTAGAGTCAACCGATCCAAACCCGTTAACTCTTGGACAAACCAATGAACTTCATGAGCAGAAATTCCAAGGACGAGACATTCTGCCTTTGCGTCCTCTAACCATTGTCCCAGTTGCCACCCTGATATGGTTTCCTGTATCATCCCCAGTTCCTAAATTAATTAACGACGGGGTTGATTTTGTTTCAAATACTCTAAAGTTTCACGAGGCGGAATGAGTACAATTCGGTTTAAAAATTGATCATTATCCCGTTTTAAGGCATCTAACAACCCTTCTAAATTAACCACATCAATTTTAATACTGGAGATTAAATCAGGTTGTTGCGTTTTAAATTGAGTCAACATATTTTGGAGATCCTCTTTATTAAAGAAGATTGGAATCACCTGTTCATTCCCATTTTGAATCGTGAGGTAGCCTTGATCTGGCCCCCCCTTAGCAATAAACAACGGAACACCGTTAAACTCGTTAACTGATTGTCCATTTTCTTGGAGAACAGACTTGGCTAAATCCACCTGTTTTTGAACCGGGACATAAGCAAACTGAATGTCGTCTTGATTTCCTTGAGCTTGCTGACTCATGCGATAAACTTCACCGAGGGAAACCGTTGTGACTTGAACAGTGGAAGCCAACTGAGGATTACGAGTTTTTAAGTTATCCACAAATGCAACAGCATCATTGCGACTAATAAACACACCCGCAACGGACGCTTTTTTATTATCGGCTTGGGGTACAGTAGCGACTAAAGGAGCTCCCTGTGTATCGGTAATGGTAAATACCGGAATGGAGCGGAGTTTCTCCAGAATTTGGTTTTCGGGCAGTGCATAAGCGGGTTGAGTTCCCATAGGAAGAGAAGCAAACCAACGCAATGTCGGGTCAGGACTCAGCAAGAATGTGCTGCCCACAATTCCCAATACCGCGCCCAAACGAACAATTGATCTCATTATGTCTCCGAGTCTGAATTCAATAATTTTTTTTATTCTGGGATGTCGCTTTGACCACTGAACTCATTAAGTTTAAAGCTTAATGTCGGACAACGGTTATTTCCCTGGTTAAGTTCTACCGACGATCAGGCTGTTGTTTTTTCTCCCCAAAATTTGGCTTTAAAATTCTAGGAGAAAAGTATTTAACCTAACTCGTCGGAAGAACGCGGTTGATATTAGCCTGAGTTTAGGGAATTGAATCCTTCTTGTTCAGGGGGTATACCGTTTTGAGTCACCAACCCGCCTTTAAAGGCAAGTTAAGATTAATTAAACTACCTTAACTGAAATATTTGTAAGTTTACATTATTTTGCAAAATACCGATGGCCAACTCTTCTTTAACGGTTTAATCAAGGGCTACCCGTCAGAGGAAGAGTGCAAATGCTTTAATCTGCCCTGTTCCTCAACGCGCTATGCTTTAAGTACCATTCAACAGGTGCAACGGTTCAACCCCTAACTTGCTATGCGGCTGCAACGCCAGTTCAACGGACAAACCATTACCCTTGATACCCGCACCCCTCTAGGGAGTGGGGGAGAAGGACGCATCTATAGGGTTTTAGAAGATCCGAATTTAGTTGCCAAAATCTACCATAAACCTACTGACGAAGACGCTGATAAACTCACCGTCATGTATAACTATCCCCCCGCAACGGCGATGGTTTCCCCCGGAATGACGGCGATCGCATGGCCCATTGACCTGCTGCATACCACCGATCATAAACGGCAAATTCTGGGTTATTTAATGCCGCGCGTTAATAAAGCTACCCCTATTCATATTTTTTATACTCCTAAAAGTCGCCGCGAACAAAAACCTTTATTTAATTATTTATATCTCCATCGTACCGCCCGCAATTTAGTTGCATCTTTTGCCGATTTACATAGTAGTGGATATGTGATTGGAGATGTTAATGAATCTAATATTTTAGTTAGTGATACCGCCTTAGTTACCCTGGTTGATACCGACTCTTTCCAAGTTCGAGATCCCGATACGGGGTTGATTTATCGCTGTCCCGTCGGTAAAGCCGAATTTACCCCTCCAGAACTCCAAGGTCAAGCCTTTCGGGAGTTAAACCGCACCCCAGAACAAGATCGGTTTGGACTGGCGGTGTTAATCTTTCTGCTGTTGATGGAAGGAACACACCCGTTTTCCGGGGTTTATCAAGGAAGTGGCGACCCTCCAGCCATTGAGTCTAGGGTGAGAGCGGGTCATTTTGTCTATGGGACAAGACAGGTTCCCTATCAACCGATGCCTTTTGCACCACCGTTTGAATTATTATATCCAAAAATACGGGAATTATTTATTCAATGTTTTGAAGCCGGATTTAATAATCCTCAAGCTCGACCCGATGCTAAAACTTGGTTAATGGTATTAAAGGAAGCTGAAGCGAATTTAATTACCTGTAGTCAACAATTAGAACATCGGTATGGAAATCATTTAAAGGATTGTCCTTGGTGCGATCGCACGGAAAAATTAGGAGGGCGAGATCCCTTTCCTTCCCGTCAAGCCGTTACCCAAAAACAACATTTACAACCCCTCAAACGCAAACGCAAACGAGTCTTAAACACGAAACCCGCTCCAGTTCAGCGTCCTTTATTTTCACCGATAAATCGTTCTAGTGTTCCCTCACCAACGGCTAAAAAATCATTAGTTTTGTCCCAAATTCCTCATTTACACCTACAAAATTTATTCGGAAGTTTATTGGCAGGAATTGTGTTAGGGGGACTCTGGGGAACCTCAATTTTATCCGCAATTATTGCGCTAATTTTTGCTTTTGTAGATGGGAAACAAGGAATTTTAGGCGGTTTAATCGTAGGCGCAATGTGGGGGAGTTTTTTAGGGGTAGTTATTAGTGTGTATTTGCCTCCCCCTGGGGGAATAAATCGAGGAATTGCATTAATTTTGGGGGGATGGTCAGGGATTTTTATTGCGGCGGTCATTGCTGGATTAATCTTTGGTGTTATGGAACAGGAACCCTTGATTGGTAAAACCTTAATGTGGGGGGCTGTAATGGGCATGGTTTGGGGTGCTATTTGGCATTTATTTAAACCTCCTTTATCCCTCCCTAATATTGGGCGGTTGTGGGGAAGACGAGGTGCTTTTGTGGGAGGAGTTTGGGGGTCATATTTAGGAACATTAGGCGGAATGGGATTAGGAATTTTAGCTGTTGGGTGGCAGCAATTTGAAGCGATACAACCTAATCTTAATTCAACATCATCTTTCTCGGAAATTACCCTCAGAATCATTGCGACTACTATTGTGGCGGCGGGTGTTGGAACCATTGGGGGTACTTTAGCGGGAGGTTTATTTGGAATGTTTGGAGGGGCGCCTAGTTTACCTTTATCTCTGCATTTATCGGGACGAAGGGGGGCTTTTATTGGTGCAATTTGGGGTAATTTTTTAGGAGCAATTTCTGGCGCAGGATTAGGGCTTTTAGGAGCAACAACGTTTGCCAATGTTTTAGATACTTCGTCAACAACAGGTACAACTTCTTTATTAATAGGTTCAATTATTGTATCGGCTGGAATTGGCAGTATTTGGGGAATGATTTCGGGTTTAATTTGGGGTGCTTTTGGCAAACTTTAAGGGGTTTTGTTATCTGTTATAGACTAGGAAACAGGGAATAAGATTTGGTAGAGACGCGCCATGGCGCGTCTCTACTCAGGATTTAATAATGCTTTGAGAAACCTTTGACCAGACTGTTCTAAATCATCTTCTAAAGAAAAGGTGAGGCTTTTTAACTGGATAAAACTATTAGGAAATAGACAATTTAAAGGTTGATTTAAAGGTTTTGGATAAACTAAAATAGCATTTTGACTCTTTTTAAAAGTTGCATAAGCGATCGCTTGATAAATGTCTGAATTTGACGGTTTGGAATCAGGAATTTTATATTTAGTATCGAGAATAAAGCTTACTTTCTTTGTATTCTTATCATAAATCACTAAATCAATCTTAGACTCTATAATTTTACAAAAATCAACAATTTCTTGAGCTTTAATTTCAAAATTAGCAGGAAGATGGAACTTTAACCAAGCATAAACAAAGCGTTCATAGAGTATATCAGTTCTAACTAAAAAAGGAAACATTTGATAATTTCCGATTTGATGGGCTACTCCACAATGATCTAAAAAAAATCGACATAAACTATGTAATATCTGATAATCTTGATTTAGTCGATTATAAGATCGATCAATACAATCATCCCCCTTAAAAGGTCGTTGAGTCGCTAAACCTTGTAAGGTATGATAGGCTTTTCTAACGGTTGTTGATAGCTGTTCTGAACATAACCCACTGCGACCAATAATATATAATGTCCATAACAAGATTTGATTCTCTTCAATATCAGCCGTATACTGATTATATTCGCAATAAAGTTTAACTGTCCCCGGATGTTTAAATTGATATTGAAAATCAACTTTTCCCCGAATATAAGGTAAAAGTTCCGTATTTTTAACATAAGCTCGATAAAATCCTTTTCGGCTTTGTTCTAATATTTTTTGTGTTAAAATATCAGCTAATCGGTTATAAAATTCTGGGATAGTTTCACAGTTAACTGCTCCGTCTAGGAATTGAAAACTTTTTAAATTATAAGTATATTCCAACATCCTAAATAAATTAGCAAGGGGAACTTTAGGTTTTAGGATAATCTCAATATCAGGGGTTAAGGGAATAAAACCCACATAACTTTTAGCGGTCAGTTTATATTGTTTCTGGGTTTTAGGGGATGGATACTCAATCTCAATATATTTAGAATAATTATGATAAATGAGATCTGCGATCGCTTCTTCTAATTCCTCTAGTTTAAAGAATTTAGATTGATGTTCTATCAGTTCAATTATTTTCATCTACGTTTCACCCCAGTAGTCCCAGTCCCAGTTTAATAAATCCAGTGTAACTTCAACCTTATCCCAACGAAATTGTTTTATCTTATCCGGCGAATTATAAAAATATTCTTCTAAATAGGGTTCAATTTCCATTTCCCAAATATCTTGAAGATTATCCTTAATATTGGATACCATAAAGAATGATATCCCGATTTCATAATTCGGATCATTAATCATTTTGTTGATATCTTGAAGAACTTGAATGAGTTGATCTATCGGAGAGTTGATAAAACATTCTTCATAATAACGTTTTAAAATATTGTAATTTGGAGCAATTTTAATAAAAGCAAAACGACGACGCAACGCATGATCAACTAACGCAATAGAACGATCTGCGGTGTTCATAGTTCCAATAATTCTAACATTTTCAGGAATCTTAAAGGGTTCATTACTACCCGCTAAACAGATTTCTTGATCTCGATATTCTAATAAATACATTAATTCTCCAAACACATTTGATAAATTTGCTCGATTAATTTCATCAATAATCAAAACACAAATATCATCATAAGATGTGGCTTTTTTACAAAATTCTAAAAACCGACCAGGGACGAGATCATAAGTTAATTGTCCGTTTTCAGTCCGGGGACGTATCCCTTGAATAAAATCTTCATAACTATAGGAAGGATGAAATTGAATGATTTCTGAAAAACCATCTCTACCTCTAGTGAAATGTTCAGCTAATTTTTTAGCAATAAAGGTTTTTCCTGTTCCGGGTGGCCCTTGTAAAATAATTTTTCCTTTACGGTTAATATTGTTTACCCATCTCTGAAGTTCAGTTTCATCAATTCCTGTTTCTTCAGAACATTGATCTAAAGTATATTCAGGTTGTAAGTTTTGTTCTTCAATATCTGATTTTTTAATATCAGTTATAATTTCATTCAATGATGAGGGATAAATAGAGCTAAAATTATACATTTTAACAGCTACTAACCAATGAGAAAACATATCAAACAGATCATCATCTCGTAAAGCAGGTCTACCTGGCTGACGCATTTCGGAAGCGAGCTTTTTTATCAGTTTTATTCCTGTGTTATTAATATCGGGATAATCAATTAACTGCTGAGTATAAGAAGTTTGAGCAAAATAGTTAATAACTATTCTTGATTTCTTATTAATCAAAATAAAATGATCGGGTCGTAGTGCATTTAGAATCGGAGAAATCATCCCAGACTGAAACCCTTTAGAGTAAGGTAAATTAGAGAAATTATTGCAAGCATCAATAAGTTTATTTGGGTCATCATTACAACAGCGAACAAAATTAAGAATTGCTTGAGCAATATCAGGCCATTCTTCTGATTTTGTCCATTTTGCAGCCTCAAATTTCTTTCTAACATCTGTAGCAAGTGCAGGTGCAATATGTATCCATGCTCCTCTTTTCCGATTAGCTGGAGAATCAGTATGGGGAAGTAGTTGTAATAATATAGAATCAGTTACATCTTCTCCCGCATCAGCCGCAGCAACAATAGCTTTAAAATTTCGACAACCTTGTTGACGTTGTTGGTCGTATACTCCTATATGTCGTAAACCATCCCCAGAATAAGGATAGGAGTCTATAAATTCTGAAAATAATTCAGTAAATTGATCTTGAATATTACTCATATTTAGTTTAAATTTTATTTATTGAAGTTTGTTTTTTGTTTTTAATAGGGTTTTCTCTGCGAGATTAGTAATAACTTTAAATTCATAATCTGTAATATAACGATAACTTTGAGGGGGATTTATTGCTGGTAACTTTTTTTTAAGAGTGGTTAACTTAATGGGTTGATGAAAAATATCTTTATGCTTAAAAAAAATAGCAACACCTAATGATGCACCTTGATAATACTGTTTAAAATCTTGATGGGAAATACCAGCTTTATCTTTGACTTGTTCCCATAAATCTTTCTTGTTTTGAGGTAAATTTTTTGTAATTACCTGTTCTACTTCTAAAAAACCAACTAAAATTTGCTTAGGAGATGTAACATATACCAAAACTAAATCTCCCGCTTCAAGACGAGTACGAACTCGGCGCAGTTCTACGGTTTTTTTACCTGCTAAAATTTTATCAGCATATTCGGGCTTTATTGAAAGTAGCAATATATTATTAGGCATTATTTTTTAGTGTTTAATTGATTTCCTCGGCAATATAGTATAGCAAATTTTTCCTTGGGAACATAGTACGCAGACTGCATTGTAATTTTATTCTCTAAAATTTCTTGGACTTCAGTTAATGGGATAGGTAATTTTAAGAGTTCAGTATGACTAAATTTAATTCCCATAATTTCTTTTTCAGAATTTCCCTTAGCTACATCTAATACATCATTCCATTCATATATACCTAAATTTTTAAATCTACGAAATAGTTCTTCAGGTTTTCCTAATAAAACTTCATCAAGCCTTGACACAGCACGAATACAGCTTGTATCCTGATAGTATTCATCTTTACTCACATACCATATAATTCTTCCTGAAACTCCTGGTTTGAGAGTTTTAGGAGCCATTTTAGATTTATAATACACTGCTTCTGTATTAAGGGCAAGATCGGTTTTAACAAAGAAAGGTGACAGTTTATTATCAGATTGAAAAAATAAAGGTAACAGTTGATTAGCTAATTTATAATCAAATAAATGATGTGCCCACGTAGCCTTAATGGGTAGAATAAATGTAGGAATGTTAGCATCAATAATTTTAGCTGGAAAAATCATTTTTTCTATGTCCCACATAGTTTTTGTTTCTTTCAGATTTTCGTCATTAGATAGTAACTTTGAGATTTTAGTACAGAAATCATAATCTTTAGAAGATTGTTTAGCTATTATATTTAACTGTTGAGATAACTGGAAAGCTGTATCAGCGATCAATAGATTAGCTCTTAACAAACCGTTAGAAACTTGGTTAAAAGTAGAACTTTTTTGAATCGCTTTAGTTGTTTTTTCGGATAAGTAAGGATCGGTGATTCTTGTAAAATTTCGCCCTTCTTTAGTGCTATCAAAAATAGACTTATAAATTAAATGACTAATCATAATATTAGCAATAGGATTATCATCAAGAACTCTAATTAGAGGTATTTCTAGTTCATTTGATTTGTGTTTGCCATATACTAACAAAGCAATTTTATTATTTTTTTCTAAAATATTCCAACATTCAAACTTGTCCTTATCTGTCAAAAATCTCTTGATTTTTTGGACAAACTCTGATTTATTTTCTTGATTTTGATTTGATAAAAATATTTTTTGCAAATCTTCTTCTCCCCATTGAACAGGAACTTTTGTAATTGACATTCCTGCCATACGGATAGGTTGATACTCTGTTTTGCTCTGAATCTCATCTATTTTAAGGATTAATTCTACAGGCTCAACAATAGATACTTTAAATTGATCATAAAATTCATCTTTTATTCTTAATAATTTTGAGTTTTTAGTAACAACAATATAATTTTCAGAAGCCAAGGTTTTTTGAAGATAACGAAAATCTGATTGATCTAAATTAGCATTTTTTGTTTCTAAAATTTTTTTTAATTTATTTTGAATTTCATCTAGCTTTGAATTTATATGACTTACCTTACTAAAATTTGTATTAAAATTTCTTAATTGCTGTCTTTTCTTAGAATCAGTAATCTTATTTATTTGATTCATAATTTCATCTACCAAACATAGATCTAATTCAGGTTCTAACCAATCAGACATAAGAGATTTTGAATCTTTATTTTCTGGATTATCTTGTTCTTCCGCTATTTCAAAAAAGATTGGTGCATCTATAACAACAGATAATTTAGATTCTCTGTTGCTCACGTTTAGCATTGATAATAAATTAGGATGTCCGTAATCAAACCACCAATATGTGTTTTCTTTTCCTTTTGTTTTTGCCTCTTTATCATATTGGGGGAGGAAACCTAACTTTTGCCAAAAGTGATCTAAATTGAAGTCTCTGCGACAAGTTAAACCAATACCTTCATATTGTTTATCAGTATCAGTAATTTTTTTTAAATGGTTAACTAATTGTTCAGGTATTCCTTTTTTACGCCAATTTTCACTAATACATAAATGAATCAGCCTAATTCGCTTGTTGTCTCTTTCTTTAGTTTTATATAAAAGATAACCAATACATTCTTTTTGGGGCGAAATAGCAACAATAATAGTTTTTTTAACCGCGTGTTCAATAAATGCACCTTTCGGAAAAAACCCCAATGTTTTAGTATTGGTATCACCTAACTTGATTACAGTTTCTAAATAAGGAGATTTTTCATCAATGACTTCGATCTGAATATTATCTGTATCTTTCATCTTTGTACTGCCCTCTGATTTTTAATTGACTCTTAGCTATGGTTAGTTAAAGTTATAGTAACTAACCCTGAAAGTGTGATAACAACCAAGCACTCACTTTTCCATGATTCGTTTGACGACTACGACGAAACGCTTCCTCTAATATCGCCATTGCTAACCCTGGTAAAACTTGAGATTCTTTAATTCTATAACTTCCTTGATTTTCAACTTTAAACGCTATTATTTTAACGGCTTGTACATCAATAATCCAATATTCTTTCACCCCTAAAGATTCATAAAGTAAGCGTTTTTCCCCTTGATCATCTGCTAAAGAAGAATAGGCAACCTCTATCACCAAATCAGGGGGAGGAAACTGATCTAAATCGATAATTGTAGTTTCCCAAGGAATGATTTCTGCATTTTCACCAATATAAAAAGAAGCATCCGGTTGTGCGTCATCAAACCCTCGTTTACGGTAGGTGCAGTTATCATGAGCATCTAAATCAATATTCCGCAATGCAGCAAATAGATAAAGGGCTGCAATAATGGTGGCGTGATCACGAGAATGGGGGTTTCCTAGGGGTGACATTTCTAACCTCATGCGTCCATTAAAATAGTAACCTCTGGCTTTAGCATAGGCAGGATCATCCAATGCAGCGAGATATTCTTCCCAGGTTGCTGTTACCCAGGTATCGGTTGGGAGTTGGGTTTGAATAGGACTCATAATAATATTGTTGATCAGCGATCGCTTTTATTTTAACAAATTTAAACAGGACTAACTGAGCGTTCCTGCATCAATTTTTCCACGTCTTCTAAAGGAGTTTGTAATAATACAACATCCCCCTCTTTTAAGTTAAAGGGTTTATTGACCGATTTATAAAGGTTTCCTTGTCGTCTAATGGCAATAATTCCGGTTGAATTATCGGTTAACTCTTCAGGTGTTAATGATAAACCCACTAAAGGGGAAGTTTCCTCCAAAGGAACCCAACGAATTTTATCTCGGCTTAACCATGATGCTTGACCCATTAAGGTTTTAAATAGATCAATTTCATCCTTTGAACCGACGGCTAAAACTCTATCATTGACTTGAAATTCAGTATCCGGTGTTGGATAATTTAACCTTTCGTTTTCCCGTTCAATTTCCATAATTGTTACCCCCGTGAGATGACGAATATTTGCTTTAGCTAAGGTTAACCCCACTAAAGGAGAATCAGGGTGAATTCCCACCCAATTTGTGTTTAAATTTTCCGTTGCTTCCTGTAATGCTCTTAATTCTAAATTCGTGATTTTTTCAGGGAGAACACTACGATAACGTCCGGTACGAATTGACCGAATGACTGATTGAATAATATCTGTATCTTTTCCTAATACAGCTAATACATTAGCCCCAATTTCTAAGGCGGCTTCAAATTCCGGTTGTACGACTTCCCACGCTCCTAATTGAGTTAAAATTTCAACTTCCATATTTTCATGGGCGCGAACCACAATTTTTAAATCGGGGGCGAGAGATAACGCCCGTTGTAATAAAATTCGGGTACTGGCGGGGTCGGGAAGGGCGACAGCTAAAGCTTTAGCCCGTTCTAAATGAACTTTTTCTAAGACTAAATCTGAGTCAGCATCACCAAAAATATAGGGGATTTGTTGTAGTCTTAATTTTTGAATTGCAGCTTCACTATTTTCAATCACTAACACCGTTTGTCCTTGATTTCTTAACATATTAACTAACACCTGTCCCACCCGTCCATATCCGGCTACAACCACATGATTTTGTAAGGTTTCGGGAAGGGCGATGGCTTTCACATCTCGAAATTTCTTTAAAAAATTGCTAATTCTGGGTAACGCTGCAATTTGATCTGCTAATTGAGGCGCAGCTTTTAATAATACTGGAGTTAAGACTAATGTAATTGCTGTTGTTCCTATAATTAATAAATATTTTTTCTCTCCTAATATTCCTAAGTCTAACCCTTCTTGAGCTAAAACAAAGGAAAATTCTCCGATTTGATTTAATCCTAAACTGGCAATAATTGCGGTTTTAAAGGAATAGCCAAATCCTAAAATAATCGGAGCTACAATTAAGGCTTTTCCTAACATGACAATTAAAACTAACGAAATAATCAGTCCAAAATTATCTAAAATTACTAATGGTTCAATTAACATTCCTATCGAGATAAAAAATAGACTTGCAAAGGTATCTCGCAAGGGCAAAACTTTCGCTAATGCTTGATCAGAATAGTCAACTTCAGCAATCATTAATCCGGCAATAAACGCCCCCATTTCAATCGATAATCCTAAAGCATCGGTAAGTAATGCCACCCCTAAACATAAAGCAATTACCGATAATAAAAATAACTCTGAACTTTCCGTTGCTGCAATGGTTTTGATTAACGGGGGTACTAACCAAATTCCAGCAAAAATAGCAAAAGCAATAAAAATAACCCCTTTTAATCCTGCTTGTAATAGAGCTATTCCTAACGCCGATCCTGGTTGACTTAAGGCGGGAAGAATTGCTAACATTAACCCTAATGCCAAGTCTTGAGCAATTAAAATTGCTAACATGACTTGACCATGAGTGGTATTGGTTTCTCCCCGTTCTGTTAACGTTTTAAGAACAACTGCGGTAGAGGATAAAGAGAGTAAAAACCCTAAAAATATGCCTTCGATGGGTGTCTTTGCCCATCCGAATATTAAGGATATGAGTGCAATTGCAGCCGTTGTTAAACCAATTTGTAATAAACTTCCTTTTAAGGCAATATCTTTAACTCGTTTCAGTTCAGCAATAGAAAATTCTACGCCTAGAGCAAATAATAAAAAAGCGACACCCACTTCAGCTAAAGACTGAATTTGAGGGACATCTTTAATTAACTTTAAACCAAAGGGCCCAATAATTAAACCGCTTAATAAATAACCTAACAGTACAGGTTGACGCAAACGATTGGCTAAAAACCCCCCTACGGTCGCCGACCCCAAAGCCGTGACTAAATCTAATATAAATTTTGGTTCAGTTGCCATAAGCAGTAATCAGTTAATAGAAAATGGGGAATAGGAAAGCAATTGTCAGCAGCTAACAGTTAACTTGATAACTGATAACTGATAATGCGGATACTTGATAACTGATAATGCGGATACTTGATAACTGATGATGCGGATACTTGATAACTGATTACGGTGCTAATGTACACTGTCCCTTCTGTTTTGTACTGGGGGTAAAGTTAGGAATCAAATGGTTATTCACGTCTTGTTCCTTTAACCAGCCCACATCTTCCACTTTTAGGAGGGGAGTAGTCGTTGTATCCAGAGGTTCCCCAGGGTTAGGGGGTATAACCGTTGAATCAACTTCAGGGGAGTTCCCATTCAAAGGCTGTCCATCTGTAGGATTAGGAAGGGAACAAATTTTGACTTCTATCCAAATTCCGGCTTCAGGAGTAGATTGTTTTTGTTGAACCTGAAAGACTGTTCCCGGTGGTACATTTCCTTTGAGAGCCGGTTTCCCAAATTCTTGAAGGAGAATGATCGGGGTTGAATTGGCTGTAGGAGTTCCCAGTTGAATAAAAGATTGTAATTTTAAGGTACTAATCGGAGCCGGTAAGGGAGGGGGTGTTGGAGAAGGAGAAGGG
>NZ_JADEWU010000036.1:0-52550 GCF_015207485.1 Planktothrix mougeotii LEGE 06226 | reverse complement strand
AGTCTCCATCAAGTTTTATGGAGAAACCCGGTTTCTGAGGGTTTCTGTTGGTGGAGTCTAAGAAACCGGGTTTCTAACCGTTATCTGTGAGTCTCCATCAAGTTTTATAGAGAAACCCGGTTTCTGAGGGTTTCTGTTGGTGGAGTCTAAGAAACCGGGTTTCTAACCGTTATCTGTGAGTCTCCATCAAGTTTTATAGAGAAACCCGGTTTCTGAGGGTTTCTGTTGGTGGAGTCTAAGAAACCGGGTTTCTAACCGTTATCTGTGAGTCTCCATCAAGTTTTATAGAGAAACCCGGTTTCTGAACTAAACTGACCAAGTAGCTAAATAAGCATCATTTCCCCCTAATGGATTAGGATTAATAGCATTAACTGTTGTGGGAACAGAGGCTTGTGTTACCGTCCCCAAAATCACCGCTTGACCCTTCGCAACGGTAAAACCATTTATAGTTCCTTTAGCGCCATCTGCATCACCTGTTTGGGTTAAGGGAGTCCAGAATTTTCGGACAGTATAATCAGCCGATAATCCTAACACGGCCATTTCTCCCAAGGTATAAGCACCAACAGGTTGACTATTAATGGTTTTAGTCGGACGATTTTGCAATTGAAACGCGGAAGAACCTCCTATATATACATTACCAAATTCATCAGCCGTGATGGAATTGGGTGTAAAACTATTTGCTCCTGTGCTAGTACGGGTGACAATAAATTGACCTTGATCTATTGTTCCCGTATTGGGATTAATCTTGCTATGGAACGTGAAAGATCCTGCACCCGCACCGGAGAAATTATTAAAAGAATCTATATTAACCAAAGTGGCTAAGGTTTCAGTAATAGTTTGACCATTACGTTGAAAAACGTTATTTCCGCCGTCGGTTTTTCCTAGGAAATAAAGTCCGCCATCTTGACCAATAGTAATGCGTTCTCCCCGTGTATCTGCACCTAAATTTTGTCCGGTGACTTCAGCCGCCGTAAAATCCCAGGTTTTCCATAATAAATTGAGCGAAGAATCAAACCCTCGTAAAAAGGGAGTTTGTAAGATACTGCTAACTTGATTATATCCCGTAACAAAGACTTGTTTTGTCATTGGATCAATCGCAATATCCGCCGGATTAACATTAGTTCCTGTTAAGATGGTACTGGTTAATAAGGTTCCCGTTGGGCTCCATAATGTTACGGTATCGGTACTATTATTTAAGGTGGCAACTGTACCATCATTAGCGATCGCAACTCGATTAAATGTACCCGGTTGTGACCATAAAACTGTATTAGCAGTAGGGTTATAAACTTTAATTCCAAAATCCCCAACGGCGACAATTTCCCCACTATCTCGATCCACATCTAAATCATTAACAACTCCACCTAATGGGGTATTTGATAAGGGGGCTGTATTGCCATTTTGTAACCGTTGAATTTCTCCCACCCCGTTAAAATTGCCTGCCACAATAATATTATTATCAACGGGCGAAATTTCCACCGATGCTGCACTATCACTTCCCGTTGTTCCTAAATAGGTGGCACTATTTAAGAGGAGATTATCACTGGGATCATTATCAACAATTTGTAAGGTAGCCGTGTTTTGGGTTCCTAATGTTGCTGTTCCTGCGGTTAGAGTTAAACCTAAATTAAGGGTTTCTGTCGGTTCAAAAACTGTATCGTCAATCACCGGAATTGTAATTGTTTTTGAGGCAATATCTCCATCAACAAATGTAACCGTTAAGGGAGTATTGTTATAATCTGAAACAGCCGTTGCAGTTCCATCCGTTGGGGTAATTTGTGCTGTAACTAATCCGCTACTTCCTCCCGTGCGGTTAATCGTAATGGTGTTAATAGGTGTACCATTTTCATTAATACTAAAATTCTCACTACTAAAGG
This sequence comes from Planktothrix mougeotii LEGE 06226, assembly GCF_015207485.1. Classification (NCBI taxonomy): domain Bacteria; kingdom Bacillati; phylum Cyanobacteriota; class Cyanophyceae; order Oscillatoriales; family Microcoleaceae; genus Planktothrix; species Planktothrix mougeotii. The sequence continues at coordinate 50,676 of NZ_JADEWU010000036.1, read as the reverse complement.
CAATAATACCCGAATTTGCTAGATCATTTTCGACAATTGTGATAGTAGAAGTAGTAAGTGTTCCTAATATTGCTCCTCCGGTAATATTACTCAAACTTAAATTAAAGGTTTCATTGCCTTCAACTAAAGTATCATCAATAATATTCACCGTAAAGGTTTGATTGGTCTGTCCCGCAGCAAAGGTTAATGTTCCTGATGTTGGAGTATAGTCATTTCCGGCGATCGCATTTCCATCACTGGTGGTATAATTAATCCCAACAATTCCATCGGTTCCACCCGTTCTATTAACAGTAACGGTAGCGGTTCCCGCATTTTCATTAATATCAATATTACCAATACTAAACGCTAAGGTTCCAGGGTTTGTTAAGACATCATTGTCTAAAATTGTTAAGGTTGCAGTCGATTGAGTTCCTAATATAGCATCCCCAATAATATTACTAAAACTTAGATCAAGGGTTTCATCTCCTTCAACTAAGGAGTCATCAACAATGGGAATTGTAACAATTTTTGGGGTTGTATCTCCATCAGCAAAATTAATAGAAATGGGACTATTATTATAGTCATCGGGTGCGGTTGCTGTACCATTATTAAGGTTAACTGTAACTCCCACATTTCCCACACTATTTCCTGTCCGAGTTACACTCACATCGACTTGAGGTGTGCCATTTTCATTAACACTAAAGTTAGCCGCACTAAACCCTAAGACACTCAGAGGTGCTGGTGTGGGACTCGGCGTTGGTATTGGAGTTGGTGATGGGGTTGGTGAGGGTGTAGGTATTGGGGTGGGGTCAGGGGTTGGTGATGGTGTAGGATCAGAACCGTTAAAAATAAAATCATCCGAACTGAGACTATTGCTATTTACATTTTTGAGAATTGCCAAATATTCATTAGAATTTTTATCTTGAATAATCGTATCATTTGCATAGTTTCCAGTTCCCTGAGCAATATTCAAATCACTAAAGGTCAAATTTTCTAATAATCCAATAGAATCTTGATTTAACGTAAAATCTTCAATAATATCAGCCTCAGTTATAGTAAATCCTCCCATCGTTTTACCCATATAAAATAGATCATTTCCCTCTCCACCCGTTACCATATCTGCACCCAAATCTCCATAAAGAATATCATCTCCTAAATCACCGAATAATTGATCGTCACCATCTCCACCCGTAACGAAATCATTCTCTTTTCCCCCATAAATTCTATCGTTATCCTGATTTCCAAATAATGTATCTGCACCGCGATCGCCCAATAAAAGATCATCACCTTGATCCCCAAAAATCAGATCAGAATCTTGACCCCCTGCTAAAGTATCTCTATCTTGACCTCCATAAAGGCTATCATTTCCTTGATTACCAAAAATTTGATCTGCTTGTTGATTTCCTCCTAAAATATCATTCCCTTCTAAACCATAAACCGTATCATTTCCACCTAAAGCAAAAATATTATCCTGAAAGATTGTACCCATAATTAAATCAGCATTAGCGGTGGGTAAAGAATTGATTTCAGGAGTTGAATTTCTTCCCAGAGGAAGATTAAACCCCAAGGAAGAAGATAAGGGTTGAGGATCGGGAACACTAACCGAAAACAAACTGAAGAATAAATTTCCTGAATTAAAAGTGTCAAGACTCATGATCAAATTTTCCTCTCAAAGACTCAGAATGCCTATACCATTTATTCGAGATTTATCCTATTAATCAGGAAAATATTTAATCCCACTTGATTAAAAATATAAATAATTAAAATTCGGTTAAATCCTCAGCTAGAGAGGGATAGACAAAAGTTTAAAGATGAGTTGCTGCGATCAAAAGTTCCACAAATTAAATTATGCTTGAGGATAATAATTATGTTTTAAACGTGATTTAATATACATCATTTTTTGAGCTAACCGTATTTTTAAGGATACTGAGTTATCATTTGCATTGGCTATTCCTCAAAAATACTGATTTTATTAACCCTTTGTCTCAAAACTTGCTACTGATGACTGATAACTTGTACAGACGTGCCATGGGGTCGCCATGCCGTAAGGCTTTTGGCACGTCTCTACTGATAACTGATAAAATATAATCTTAGTGAAAGTCAGTCGTAAAACAATGATTAAACTTGATAGCAATCAACCCAGTTTAGAAAAACCAAGTTGGCAAAGTCAGTTAGATCGGTTTGTGGAAGCTCATCGCCCGGAATTAGCAGCTTTAGCTTGGGGTTTGCGTTTACAGTGGGGTGAACAACCCGATACCCTAGGAATTGATCTCAAACCCACCCCCCATTTTGTTCCTTGTCCGAAATCTGCTATTGAACAACTCAATGTAAGTGTTGAAAATCGTTTGCAAGAACTCTTAGGAATTGTAGATGGATATCAACCGGAAAAAGAAGTGATTTTGATTGGAATTGGTTTTGATCGTGTCAAATTAATTTATTTTGAATCTAATCCCACTCCCCCTGATTGTTTTGAACAGATTGGAAAAGATGTTGATACATTATTAAAAGAGTTAGAAGATTCTATGAATCAAATGATAAAATTGTAGAATTTGATCGGGTTTTTGGTGTGTTTCTTTTCTACGGTTTAATTTAAAAAGTAATGCGACGATAGACTTCAGCCACCGGAAATTCCACATTTAAGCTATGGAGGCGAATTGACTGATCCAAACGATCATAAACCTGCCATTGCCAGCGATCATTGCTGTTGTGTTCAAGATTGTAATATTGCTCAATATAGGGTTCCGTCTGGCTGACCAGCAGATATTCTCTAAAACTGCCAATAGAGCGATATTTTCTAAACTTATCACCCCGATCATAAGCCTCAGTAGAAGGCGATAGGACTTCAACAATAAAAATAGGATTGAGGATTTCATCGGTACGATTGCTGTTCAATTCGGGTTGACCATCAACAACCATCAAATCAGTATAAGTTCCGCAAGAATATTCGGGAATCCAAACACGCAAATCGCTATTATACAAACGAAAATCCGTATCCCTGAGCAAAAAACCTAGGTAAATTAACAAGTTACTCGCGATCGCACTGTGAACTTCCGAACCTCCCGACATCGTGATTATTTCTCTATTAAAGTATTCGTGACGTTCTTCGGAAGTTTCCTCAATTGCCCGATACTCGTCGGGAGTGAAACCAGTGGTTTTTGTCTCTGGAGTAAGGTTTGGTGGGCTGGTTTGGGTAATAACCATGATCGCACCTCCATGATTGTTTTCAGATTATATCTCTACCCTACAACATCGAACAACTGACAGAAGATTAGCTTTTTAGCTACTGTTGCTCTCCCTTCAGTTGCCAGAGGTAGGCTCTCCGGTGAGGGAAGCCTAACCTATACCTAGGGAGTTGACTTTCTGGCAAAATCTAAAATATGTTGTGCAGTAATTTGGGGTTGTTCTAAATGGGGAACATGACCCGAATTTTTAATCCAAATTAATTGAGAATGGGGAATGGCTTTTTCAAATTTATAAGCATCAGCCGTTCCTAATATTTTATCATTATCTCCCCATAAAATCAAGGTCGGTTGTTGAATATCATTTAACTCCTTACCAAACTTTCCATATCCTCCCGTTTTGCTAAAGCGAATTAAGGCTTGATTCCAGCCCATCGCTTCTAAATGTAAAGCAGCACAAAGTTGAGCATCTAAAGACGCAAAGCTTTTATCAAAATAAGCACTTTCACTAATGGCTTGACGAACTTTAGGATTTCTCAAAAATTCTGTCGCTAAATAATCAAAGGGAGGTAATAAAAATTTACCCATCACTGGCCCTGGTTTCATTCCAGCACTATCTAATAATACAATAGATTTCACGATGCCGGGATACCATAAGGCAAAATCTAACGCAACTGCACCCCCCATTGATGCCCCGACTAAAATAACAGGTTGATTAATTAAAGTTTCCCAAAAGGAATATAAATGCGTCATAATTTCCGAGCGCTTAAACTGAAATTCGGCGCCCCGTTCTGTGAATCCAAAACCTAAAATATCTAAGCTCCAAGTTTCTTGTTCTGTGGCTAACAACGGCAATAATCGCCGATATTCAAAAGAAGAACTATCAAACCCATGAATTAATAAAATGGGGGTTCCTCCCGTTCCTTGATGAATATAGATTGTTTGAATCGGTTGCTCTCGTAGAGGGGTAGAAATTGCCTTACATTTGAGATTTTGAGCAAAAGCAATAGAAGTTGCTTCAGTTAACCTTTGTACAGACTGGGGTAGAAAACTCGGAAACATATTCAGTCGCAATGAGGGTCTGTTTAATTCTATAGCAGGGAACACCGAACAGGAATGGAAAGATTTTTTGAGCTTAAAAAATTAGAGCCATGTTCTGGGTTTGTCGAGTTCACAAAACATAGCTCTATTGTTGATTTCAGGTGGAATTTAGGCAAGTGCAGAGACTTCATTAACAATTTCAATTTTTCCCCGAAGGAGCGATCTCAACATCCGATCAATACATCGGCGTTCTTCGTCGGATAAGGATTCGTCTAAAATTGCAGCCATCAATCCATAGCGGTCAGCTTGGGTTAAGGAATGGGTATGGGCTGTGGTTGCCAGCATTTCTATAATCGCACCGGGTAAAAGATTAAGGTTAGGCATCATGGTTAGAGATTGAACTCGACACTTTTATCATCCCCTATTTGTCAAATTAGAGTGGTGATTGATTAACGTTGCGTAGGTGATTTTTCGGAAACTATCTTGTGATTCATGTCACTTCCGGGGATTTTGGCCCTCATCTTCTCTAAAATAAAGATTGTATTACCCTGTCTTCCTCAAAAGATTACAGTTTGTTAAGCGACCTGGGGGGTTACACCCATCCTTGAGCTATACTAAAAATCATAAGTAGATGCACCCTGGCAAGCGCCCTTCATTTGTTGGGCGTGTTTTTTTATTAATTAGGGGGCTGATTATTAACCCATTTCAACCATTGCCACAGGGAGCGCCATCCCGTCAATTTGCGTAAGCCCGGTGTTGAAAGAGACGCTAAATTTTCAACAGAAACTAAGGCAGCATATTGTAACCCTAAAAAGCTATCGACTGCCGCATAGGGCCCTCCTAACGTTATTGCCCCGGCGGCATAAATACGACCTCCTAACCGATCTTCAGAATCCTTAGAATTTCGCATTTCTACTAATTCAAAATCATTGGTAACACTCAAGCGTCCCAAAGCATTTAAGGGGAGATTGTAATGGGTTACTAAATCATTTAATAAAGGATTTGTATTGACTTTTGCATCTAATCCGGTAGCATCAATAATAAAATCGGCTTCCAACTGAAGGTTAGCATTTAACCCCTGTTCTCGAATGGTGGTTAACGTGCGACCGTTAGGCGTAGGTTCCACTCGTTCAACGGTTCCAAATGTAATCCGATACCACCCTTGGCGCAGTCCTTGATTAATAATATTTCGCCAATCTTTTCGGCGGGCTGTAGTTGTTCCTCCCCACTGTTCTAAAAGCTTTAACCGATCTTGAGGGTTAGCGGCTTCTAATTGTTGGCGTAAGTCACCTCCCCAAGATGCTTTTGGCCAGTTAAAAGGTTGAAATTCAAAATGATTTTCAACGGTTCGTTTTGCCTTTTCAAATTGATTTCCTTGGGCTTTTGGCGATCGCATTAAATGAAGAATTTGGATTTGAGAATTTTTCTGTCTGGCTTCATAAAGTCGCTGTAAAATTCGAGAGGCAACAATCCCACGACCCCTAATAATTACGGTACCCCCTGATTGTTCTAAATGCTCATAAATATAGTCATGATTTTCATAGGCATTCACAACAGTTTTAAAATCTTTTGTTTGTTCTCGATAAGTTTGTAAATCCTGGAGAAATTGAATAGCTGGATAGCCCGTGGCAATCTGAACATATCTAGCGAGGATAAAGCCATGATTTCGACGATTTTCGGTGGAACGGGAATAGGCGATCGCATAACGGCCATCGGTCAGTTTCCGAATACTTTTGACTCGTCCATAACGATACATTTGTGACCACTGAATTCGATTTGCTTCGCGATCAATTGAATTAAAAACATTTCCTGAACGGGGGGTATAGGTTTCGGCAAAGGTGGGTTCTGCAAACACTTGCCAAAGCAGCTTTAAAGCTGTTAAAAATTGCCCTTGTCCGGCTTCTGTATAAGCTTCCCGTAAGGCATAACTCGGCCATCCCCAAATATTATCGGGACAAGAATCAGAGTTTGAGCGTAACCGTTCCTGGGGAGGAATTTGAGAATTTAAACACAATTGTTGATAATGGGTATAGGGTTTATTATCTATCCCTAATGCCATAATTTGATTCGATTTAACTCCAGAAATTCTTAATAAATCTACCCAGATAAAACTTCCTAATCCTGCCCCAATTGTGAGATAATCGATTTCATCAATTTGTAATCCTAGGGTTTGTAATTGTTGTACAGAAATTTGTAAGGAATTTACAAAAGATGGAGGCGGAAAACTTTCTCGATTTGCCGATGAAACTGTGGGGGCTGAGAGATCAGGATCAGGTAATTTCGTAGGGGGAGAAAAGGGTATTTGAGATTGGTTTTGAGGGAGATTATTAAAAGAATTGGTGACTAAAGAAAGGGTAATATTATAGTGAGCAATTTGTAAGAGATCTCCATCTTGAAGCAGACAACGGGTTTGAGGAATTCCATTGACTAAAATTCCATTGCGGCTTCCCGTATCCGTTAACATTAAGGTTCCGTTTTCCCAGGTAATTAACCCATGAAAACGGGACACTCTTTCGCCATTTAAAACAAGACGAGAAACCCGTTCTCCATTAACCGTAGAAGGCATTCGTTCAAAAACCCGTCCTAATGCAATGGGAGGCGTTAGAATTGGGGTTCGCCATTCTCCTGTTTCTAAGTTTTGCCAACTCAGTCGAATTTGCATCCGTTTTTTAGTTTTGATTTCGAGGGTTATAGTTTAATGTTCAGTGGATAAAACCACGCTAATTGCTGAGGCTAACGACGTTCCACACCAAGGGCACCCTGAATTTAACTGTTGATAAGAGGAAACGCGATCGCATTTGGAACACTGTAAACCATATTGTACAGGATTTGGATAAATAATTGCTTGAGAGTTTGGTTCATTCGGGGAAAATAATTGGGTTGGGGGAATTAAAAAAGGGTCTAAAGAAACGGCGCTGACTTCCAGTTGTTGCTGTCCTAATTGGATCTGGTTCCCAAGGGTTAAAAGAACTTCACCCGTTATTAACTTTTGATGATTAATTAAAGGAGGATTTGTGTCTCGTAAATTTTTTAAATAAAAATTATGTTTAGCTTGATTAAAATAAATTTCAATATGTAATCCTGATACCGTTGGATGGGATAATACAATATCGCAGCGTGTTGGATCTCGTCCAATGCGAACAATTCCGGGATGTTGGCTGGGGTATTGATCATTTAGGGTTTGGGTACAGGAGTGACCCGCTTCTGTCCAAGTTAGGGTTAATTCGTTCATGGGGATTAATCATTAAAATAACGATTTCTATTTCGGTTGACTGAATGGGATTTCGGGTTATTCTTAACTTTCAATTTTATCCGAGTTGGCTGATTCAAGGGATCTTGTTCATAAAAAATAATGTAAAATAGGATCATCAGAATGTGAGTCTAATGAATCAGAAGGGGAAGAAAGCGATCGCACTTTTATCCTAAAGCCAATAATATTAATTCATTCAATTTTAATTTAACCTGTCATGAATAAACTATTAATTACAGGAGCAAGCGGTTTTTTGGGATGGCATCTTTGCCAACTGGCTCAAACTCAATGGCAAGTTTATGGGATTACCCATTCTAAAGTTATTAATATTGATAATATTAATTTAATTCAATCCAATTTAACAGATGAACAAGCTCTTAAAATTCTATTTCAAGAGATACAACCGGATGCAGTGATTCATGCTGCGGCTCAATCTCAACCCAATTTTTGTCAACAATATCCTGAACTATCCCATCAAATTAATGTTGCAGTTTCCCTTCTAATTGCTAACTTCTGTGCAGACTTAAATATTCCTTGTGTATTTACATCAACAGATTTAGTTTTTAATGGGTTAAATGCACCCTATCGGGAAACTGATTCGGTTTCTCCAGTAAGTTATTATGGAGAGCAAAAAGTATTAGCTGAACAGGGAATGTTAGAACGATACCCCAGAACAGCAATTTGCAGAATGCCGTTAATGTTTGGGAATGTTCCTTCCCATGCAACCAGTTTTATTCAACCGTTTATTCAAGCTCTAAAAGACGGAAAAGAGTTAAAGTTATTTGTCGATGAATTTAGAACTCCCGTGAGTGGAACAACGGCAGCTAAAGGATTATTATTAGCCTTAAAAACAACTCAAGGAATTCTTCATTTAGGCGGGAAAGAACGTCTCTCTCGTTATGAATTTGGCAAACTCATGGCTGAGATTTTAGAGCTTCCTGCTGATTTGATTAAACCTTGTTCTCAAGCAGAGATTAAAATGTCTGCACCCCGTCCCCCGGATGTTTCTTTAGAAAGTTCTAAAGCGTTTAATTTAGGATATCAACCCTTATCTATTCGAGAGGAATTACAACTTTTAAACCGTTGATCATCATCAAATTTCACGTAGAGACGTGCCATGGCACGTCTCTACACTAGACTGCTTTCTATCATCTTGAAGTCCTGGGATAATTAATGATATTCTGCTATAATAGTTTAAGCAGGAATGATCGATGATTTTGAATACCCTTGTAATTGAAGTTTAGCTACTTCCTGAACTTGAGGATGAGGATCAATAGCTAGGGTTTTTAAGACAGAAATGGGGGTATTGGGGTGTTGAGCGATCGCATATTTCACCAACCAAGAATTAGAATATTTAACATTTTCTATTATTGTTGATAAGAGTGATGGAGACGTTTGAGAATGTAATAAAATAATCGCACGAATCACCGGAGGAGAAGTTTTAGCATAATAGGCAATTAAATGTCCTACTCCTTCTGAAGTTTGAGCTAAAGATTGAGCAGCAATTGTCCGAATTTGGGCTTCAATATCATATAATAACCCCTGTAAAATTACCCTTGGGGTCTGGGAATGAGCCGCTAATAATAGACGAGTTTCATGGGAACATTCTGATAGTTGTTTCCCTAATAGTCCAGGTTTATTACAATCAGTAGCAATTTCTAAGATATCCCCAAAATTATTTTTTTTTGCTAATTTTTTAAGAGATGCTTCCAACAAGCTTAGTGATGGTTTTAAATAGCGAATATTATTGACTCTTCCGTTAAGATTTAATCCATCAATAATAAAATCAGGGAGTAACTCTAGTTGAAATAACTGATCTAAATAATTGCTATCTTCAGACCCATTGTGATAGAGTTCTGCTCGATCAATTAATTCTTTTTTTACAGATTCATTAAACCCTGACATCATAATACTACCCCTTTGTGTGATTAGGATTCATAAGAATGGTGTTAAATTTAGAGGGAAGATGAAGGATAAAAAACAAGGATTATTAGAGGTACAAAATTCTATATTTAACCTTTCAATACCACTAATTTAGTGTGAAATTGAGGACTGACGGGATTAAATTAAGGGGGAGATGGAGGAAATTCAGGCTTCCCTGATTTCTCAGTGAATCAATGAGGATTTGATGAAAGTTTTAATACAGCTAAAACATTGGGATTTGGATGGTTAGCCGCCCATTTAAAAAAACTATCTGGGGCTGTCTTAAACTGAACCAAAAGACGAATTGTTGAGAGGGGAATTTGATGTAATAATGGGGAATCTGTTGAACATAAAATCGAAAACTGAGGATTACTCAAAATAGGTTTAGGAAACTCATTGAGTAATTCAATTAAGGTTTCTCCAGGGGTATTGGGATTAGTCGCAACCAGATGGCGAGTTGCCACGTCCACACTCATTCCCAAGGCTTTTAACACCTCTGGGGGGGCATTAGAATTATTGGCAACCAGTCGCGCTAATTCTATATTTTGTTGAGCAAGTTCGACTAAACGTTCGCCAGAAGTTGTCGGGTTTGCTGCTTCATGTTGAAGAATAATGCACTCTGGTAAGATCATGATGTTGACAACGTTTAGGGGTTAAAAAATTAACATCACCTTTAATCGTCTACAGGTAATTTAGATTTAATTTGTTCGACAAAGGCTTTATGATCAACAACAGGTTTAGGAATATAATCATCAGCACCACTTTGAGCTAAAAAGTTTTCTCGATCACCTGTTGTCGCATGGGCAGTGACTAAAATAACGGGTAGTTTTGCTGTTTCTGGGTTGGCTTTTAACATTTGGGTAATTTTAATCCCATCAACGGCTTTCCCGTCGTAATAACTATTCGTTAAAGACACATCCATTAAAATTAGATCAGCTTGTTTATTAACCGCCATTTGCATCACGGTTTCCACATCTTCGGTGTGTTTAGCCACTAACCCACCCCGTCTTGTTAAAATTCGTTCAAAGACTTTCCAATTAATAATATTGTCTTCAACCACTAAAACGGTTCTCATCATGGTCTTGCCCCTCCAATAAACCCAATTTCATCTATCCATCTATACCTTAAGTGTCTTCTATAACCGTCAAACCGTCGATAGGGATAAGTTCAGGAGTTTTTAAATTCTTCCTCTGACAGGATACAATCTTTCTTAGCAAGTCAGGCTAGAAAAGGATAGAAAAGTTCAGGATTACATCGTCGAAAGGTCGTAGAATAGGTATTTTCTATGTTGAGCGGGTGTGGAGGAAAAATTCTCTTGAATTATTAATATATTCTGAAGACGCTGGGCTTTACATTAAAGTTTGTTGACAAGAACAGCATTCTTCAGGATTCATAATGGTACTTACAAGAAGCTATAATAATTTCTTCGTTTGTTACTTTATAAACTAAACGGTGTTCATCATTAATTCATCTTGACCAAAATCCACTTAATTCATGTTTTAGAGGTTCTGGTTTTCCTAAACCCCTAAAAGGAGAGCGATCAATATCTTTGATTAACTCAATAATTTTTGCATACATTTTTTTATCTAAAGAAGCCCACTGATTGAAGTCTTCAAAGGCAGAGGCTTCAAACATAACTCTCCTTTTCATAGACTATCTAAGCTAACCTCAACAAGATTTTGCTGAGAATTAATATTCTCTACCGCTTGCAATAATTTTTCTTGGTTTGCAGGAGAAGCCATTAAATAAGCCGTTTCATCAACTTCAGAAACAATAATCTCAATTTCTTTATCTCGAAACGTAGCTTTTAATCCTTCTAAAAAGTTTTGATCGAGTTCATTGGCGTTAATACGATAAATTGTTTGCATAGAAAAGCTAATTACTCAACTGTAGCAATATTTTAACATAGGGGTATAAACAAAGAGTCAGTTAAGGGGTGAATCAACTTAAAGGTTAATCGTTATTCTGTTTGTGCAATAACTCAATGCTTAATCCAAATCATAGGCTGATAAGCATTGTTGGTTTTTTGCTGAAAATCTTGATACTTATCTAAAGGAGTTGTTATTAAAAAATCATAATGATTTTTGAGATTATCATTATAACTCTGAGTATAAAATTGATACAGATTAATAACTTCTTGTATTTCTGACTCAGTTAAAATTCTTCGAGGATTAAATAAACATTCTTGATAAATAAAAAAGAGAATAGCTTTAGATGATAAAAGCTTATTGATTTCATGAGATTCTTGAATCCGATTTTTTTGTCTAGTTAGATTTTGCTGTTTTAAGTAAATCGCTGTTAGATAAGCTTTGAATAAATTGATATAAGCTGAGTAGATAATGTAAATCTGATCTAAGGATAAGCTGATTTGCTCCTGATTGTTATGAAGGCTAATTAATTCTTTTAGATGATTTTCCTGTTTATCTAATAATAGTTCTATACTTAAAGCTGTATTTTCACTAAACCCATAATCTTCTAAAAGCTGAATCAAGCTTAATGAATGTTTGATTAAGAGTTTACTCTCGGATAAAAGTTTACGCTGTTCATTTTTAATTAAGCTTTCGATCTGATTCTGAACAGTAAATAATTGCTTGTCAAGGTTGTCTAACTTGGAGCTAATTAGATAATAACCGACTAAATTAACGCCTAAATTAACGCCTGCTAAAGCAATATTAATCGCAGATAAACTATGAATCTGTTTAACAAGGGTTAAAGTTTTTTTGATATCAATCGAGTTAACAATAACAGTCCCAGCAGACGATAATACAATTTCTGCATAGGTGGCTACATCACTACAAGCTAAGATTTGCTCGGCGTGAGCAATAACTTCCTGAGTAGCAGTATTTCTAGCAATACCACTAGCAAAGTTAATCGTTACCTCTCCTAAATAATTCAGTTGAGGAAATTGTTTTAAAAGCTGATCATACATACTGTTGATTTCCTGATAATCTAGGTAATTTATTTTGAGATATGTTAGTATAGATAAAAAGTATTGTCATCACCAATAACACTTCATCCCTTTGCTTAAAAAACTTAGAACCTGCTAATAATGTTGCAACCAAACCAACACCTCCAGCAATTCCCCATCCAATCGGGCCTGCTACAACTCCTAAACCCCCTAGAAATGCAGCCAAATTTATGCCTAATACACCTAAAATGGTTGGTAGTACAACAGTAAATAAGAAACCCGTTACTAAATAGTTAAATAACAAACCAGCGACTATTGGTAGTGCAGCACCTAAAACCACAGGGGCAGCACCACCTAAAATAGCTTCTATCATAGCTTTATTTAATATTTTATCCGTTAGCTTAAAATGGAATTTTACTGAGGTTTCCTCTTGAATTTTTTTGATTAATTGTTGTTTCTCTTTTTCTCCTAATGATTGAAATACAAACAGTAAAATACTGCGTGAGATCGCGGCTAATTGATTACTGATTTCTGGGGCTGTATCAATCTTATAAATTTCTGCTAATATCAGGTTTTTTTGTCTCTTTAAATTATTATCTTTTTCCTGTGTTTTTTGTAAAATAGAGGTTATGTAGCCCTGCCAACAATCAATAATGTCTTGATCATCAACCTTTTTAAGACCTTTTACAGACTTAGTATGGTTTTGCAGAAAACTGTAGATTGTATCTATCATTTTCTGCCTCTCAGTAGGAAAAATATTAATATTGATCAGATTAAGGTTATTAAAAATATTTTTGAGTTGTTCGTCTTTTAGAGATTTTAAATCAGATTTTATAAAAGCATTCATAATCGAACCCCTGGTTAATCATCAACATAAGCCAATTTATATTTTATTTATAAAATCTTAAAACGTCAAGTAAATTTAGGATTTAACTTTTAATACAACCTGTATTAGCAAATGTATGTATTTACACGGATTTCTGATAACATAAAAATTTCCGTATTTATACGGCTGATCAAAGCCAGAGTTATATTTTAATATATTAAAGAGTTTGGTAAAAATAGCTTTTATTCAAAACATTATCGATTTTTACAAAAATCACCAGATAGTTTTGATACAGTGATTAAATGCAAAACTCAAACAGGTTCGATAATAATATTAAGGCGTAATTATGAGCGATAAGTTTCCTGAAAAAGTTGCTAAGGAATCTATTCTTGCTTTTGTAAGAGGCTTTTTTAATGAGCTAGGAGCTATTTTATTAAGGGTTTTATTTCCATTCAATGTAATCCTAGAATTAGGGGGAAAATTTCTGGTATCTGTAACTACGGCTATAGCCAGTTTTGCAGCTTTATTCGTCGATGATCCTGATAGTAATGATGATCCTGGCGGTTTTGCAGCTTTATTCGTCGATGATCCTGATAGTAATGATGATCCTGATAGTAATATTGGAGATATTTGATATTCTAATATTAATTTTGTTAGGTGTAGAGCGATCGCTTTTCTGACTGGTTCATGTGTTGGAATGCGATCGCAGCTTATAAAATTTACTAAGATGCTATAATAATATTACGTTATGGCTAACATTTGTGACCTCAATTTAAAAAATTAGTGCTACGATTAACACAAATCTCTTTAAGTGTTGCAAAGTTCGATCATGCAGATTAAAGTTGAAGTTCCAGATGAATTGGCAATGCGGTTAAATCCATTGCAAGAGCAGTTAACACAAATTTTAGAACTGGGTTTGCGAGAGTGGAGTGCAGATGCTCAATCTGGATTTTCTGGGTTGGCAGATGTATTAGAATTCTTGGCAAATCTTCCCACTCCAGAGGAAATTTTGGCGTTGAAGCCGTCGGAAACATTACAACACCATATTAACAATTTGCTGGAAAAAAATAGAACCATTGGGTTGACGGCTGAAGAGGAACGATCATGGCAACAATATGAATATATTGAACATTTGGTGCGGGTAGCTAAGGCTAAAGCATTGCTGAAACTTAAGGAAGCGAAAGCATGAGCAAGGCTTATGTTTCTGCTGCTCTCAAACGCTTGGTTTGTAATCGTGCTAATTTTGCTTGTGAGTATTGTTTGATGCCAGAAATTTCTGTGTTTGTACCCCATGAAATCGATCATATCATTGCGGAAAAGCACGGTGGACAAACGAACGAAAATAATTTGGCGTTGGCTTGTACAATCTGCAATAAATATAAAGGAAGCGATCTGGCTTCAATCGATCCCATGAATGGAGAAATTGTAAGATTGTATAACCCTCGTTGCGATCGCTGGCGTGACCATTTTAAATTAGAAAAAGGTGAAATTATCCCGTTAACTGCGATTGGACGAGTGACAGTAAAATTGTTACAGATAAATCGTCCAGAGCGAGTTGAGGAACGAAAGTTACTATCACAAGCAAATATTTTAGATATTCCAGAATTCTAGCGCACTTTAATAAAGATAGTTAGTAAAGTGCGATCGCCCTTTTTAAAAGAGCGATCGCTTTTCTGATTGGTTCCTGTGTTGGAATGCGATCGCCCCTTCTCAATAAAGAGCGAGCACTAATTAATATTTAATTTATAACAAGCTAATAAATTCATCCACTGTTAAACCTGAAGATCTAATAATAGATCGTAAGGTTCCTTTATCAAGTTCTTGATGATTAGGGACAACCAACTGAGCTACAGGATCATCTCGAAACATTGAAATATGACTTCCCCTCTGACGCACAATATAAAAACCTGCTTTTTCCAATGCTCTCACGCATTCTCGACCAGAAATGATCGGTAATTTACTCATACCGCTACTACCATAATTTCAAAGGGATCTTCTGGCAGAGGTTGCCCTTTTTCTTGACACACTTCAATATAAAGTTCAATCGCTTCCTTAATATTTGTTAACGCTTCTTCTTTGGTTTTTCCTTGACTAATACAGCCTGGTAAACTCGGACATTCAACTACCCAATAGCCACCTTCACCCGGATAAATGATCACTTGTCTCATTAGAATTTCCTCCTTTTTTAGGATTATAGCGCGATCGCGTTGTACGCATCTACAAAATATCTTGTTTGTTATTCAGACAGCAACTTACAAAGTTTTCGGCTAATTTCATCCTGTGTATTTTCTGACAACTGACCCAGTTCACGCAAGATAATAGATGAGCGAACTGTAACCAAGAAATCTAGCTTTAGTGTTGAAGATTTGCGTAACCCAGAAGCCGTAAAATCAGAGTGATCAGTATTTAGTACAATATCTGTTTCTGTTATATGAGTTGGAATTGTACTGGTAATTAACGCTAGAATAATATGATTATACTGCCCAATCGGATTGGTAAGACAAACCGCAGGACGGACTTTTGTTGCAGATAAATCATCAAATGGAAAAGGCACTAATACAACTTTACCTTTAGTCATAAAACGGCTTTCCATCAGTAATGGTGTAAATATCTTCTTCAGGGTTTTTTAGAAAGTCAAAGGCGGGATTGTTAGCAACTGCATGAAGCCATTCTTGAGTATTAGGTTCACTACCATTCTGTAAATCCTCTCGATCTTTCCACATTCCCACACAAGGATCATCTTTAATAGAAATAAAAGACTTTTGAATTGGGGGTTGTTGACTCGCTAATTGTTTGTCTAGGTTTTGTCTTTCTTCTGGTGTTAATGAAGAAATAATTTGAACTAAAGAATCGATGAGTTTATGGTTCATATTCTTTCAATTCCTCAATAATCTTATATTAATTCTAGCGCGATCGCTCCCTTGTTTTCACACTTCAGGGCTACTAAAGATTGAATTAAAATTTAATTAAATAAATAAGTTGATCGAAACTTGAAAATAATCAGCCATTGCTTTTGCTTGCACCTTACTAATAGAACGTTTACCATTAACAACTTCAGAGACAACATCACTTGAGCCAATAGCACCAACTAAATCGCTTTCACAAGTTCCACTCATTTCCATCAAATGTTGTAAGATCTCGTAGGGTGTAGACTCATCGATGGGATACTGTTCTGATTCGTAGGTTTCAACTAACTGAACCAGCAATTTTAATAACGCTCGTTCTTCAGGGGTGCGAGTTTTAGCAAAGGTTAATCGTTCAACAATGGCTAAAATACGATCATACTCCTCCTCCGTTTCAATCACTTGAGGAGTGACTTCAGCTAACAAATTGCTATAAACAGTTTTATCAATAGTAAGGGTCATTTTTCCACTTGCCTTTATCATATTCGGCATGAGTCAGAAAATATTTGTAGTAAACGATCTGTTCTTCGTAGTCGATACCTACAATTTTTAATTTTATCATTTATTTAATCTATCGTCAAGTCTTTACAGTTATTAATGATCACTTGTCTCATTAGGGTTTCCTCGTTTTTTTATGATTATAGCGCGATCGCCCTTTAAAAAAAGCGATCGCCTTCTACCACACTATAGTCAGGACGGGGAAACCCCGCCCCTACAGAGAGGATTAAAGTGCAGTTATTCAACCCCTTCAATGGGGGCAAAACCTTGACGTTGAATGTTTTCTGTGATGTGACGGGGTTCTAAGAATTGTAATAAATAATCGGGGCCACCCGCCTTAGAACCCACACCCGAAAGTTTAAATCCACCGAAGGGTTGACGGGAAACAATTGCCCCCGTAATGCCTCGGTTAATATACAAATTTCCCACTTCAAATTCAGCTTTTGCCTTCTGAATATGGGACGGCGTTCTGGAATATAAACCCCCCGTTAATGCAAAATTAGTGCCATTGGCAATATCCAACGCTTCCTCAAAATTTTGAGCTTTAATCACTGCTAAAACGGGGCCAAAAATTTCCTCTTGGGCGATTTTTGCCGTCGGTAAAACATTAATAAAAACCGTTGGCCCCACAAAATAACCTGTTTCCGGTGCAGCAACTTGGATCGCTAATTCTGCTTCTTGTTTGCCAATCTCAATATATTCTTTAATCTTCTGTTGAGCATTAGCATCAATCACCGGGCCAACCTGCGTACTGGGTAACACCGCATTTCCCACATTTAAAGACCGCACCGCCTCTGTTAACCGCTTGATAAACGCCTCATAAACAGGTTCTAACACCACCACACGGGAACAGGCGGAACATTTTTGACCCGTATACCCAAAGGCAGAATACACCACACCTGCCACTGCTTGGTCAAGGTCGGCACTTTCATCAACGATAATGGCGTTTTTGCCCCCCATTTCCGCAATCACCCGTTTCAGGTGTTTTTGTCCGGGTTTGAGTAGTGCCGCTTCAGCATAAATCCGGCATCCCACCTCCTGGGAACCCGTGAAGGTAATCATGTGAACGTCCGGGTGTTGTACCATGTAGGAACCCACCGTTGAACCTTTTCCGGGGACAAATTGGAACACTCCGGGTGGCACACCTGCATCCACTAACACTTCGGTAATTTTAGCCGCGATCACCGATGACACTTCCGCAGGCTTCAATAACGTGCAATTCCCCGTGACTAAAGATGCGACCGTCATGCCAACGGGAATGGCCAGGGGGAAATTCCAGGGGGAAATAATCACCGAAATGCCACGCGGCTGATAGTTATAACGGTTGGTTTCTCCAGCAGTATCATACTGGTAGCCCTGATCTAACCGTTCCATTTCATCGGCATAATAGCGACAGAAATCAATCGCCTCGGACACTTCCGCATCCCCTTGATGTAGGGGTTTTCCGACTTCAAACGCCATCCACGCGCATAACTCCGCCCGTCGTTGTTCAAATAGTTCGGCGGCTTTGCGTAGCACACCTGCCCGTTGTCGGACTGGAGTATGCCGCCATGCTGGAAAGGCAGCTTTCGCGGCTTGAATGGCGGTTTCCGCTTGTTCAACGCTAATTAACCCAACTTTCCCCACAATTTCTGAAGGGTTAGAGGGGTTTAAGGAGTCTATCATTTGGGCGGTATTGATATATTGACCATTAATGAATGGTTGATAGGTTTGTCCTAATTGTTGACGTACAATTTCTAACGCCCGTAACCCTTTATCCCGTAATGCAGCATTAGAAAAATCCGTATCGGCTGCATTGGGAAATACAGGTTTCCAAGTCTCAAAAATATTGCTATTTGGGTTATCTTTGGGGGGAGATAATAACTCTTCAATAGGGCGATTTTCTGAACTTTGACGCACAAAAGAACTATTGGCTGTATTTTCTAATAACCGCCGAATTAAATAGGACATTCCGGGTAATAAATCTCCATAGGGGCAATACATTCTCACCCGATATCCTTTCTGCACTAAAGCTTTAGCAAGTTGGTCGCCCATGCCATATAAAACCTGCATTTCAAAGGCACGGCGAGGTACATTTAAGGTTTCTGCAATGGCGATCGCTCTCGCTTGTGAACGGACGTTATGGCTACCAATAGCCGAATAAATATATTGATGATTTTCTAACATCAATTGGGTTAACCGTTCAAAATTAGCGTCCGTTGCAGCTTTATCATTATAAACGGGTTGGGGCCAGTCGTTCTGCATAGATTTAATGGTTTCTTGATCCCAATACGCCCCTTTAACCAAGCGGACACTAACAGGATAACCCCGCAATTTCACCCATTCTATAATGCCTTCTAAATCTTTTTGAGACTCTCGTAAATAAGCTTGCACCGTCATGCCAATATCCGTGCGGTTGCGGAATTCTTCTTCCATCAACAGATTTTTTAAAATGCTGAAGGTTAAATCTTTATAGGCGTATTGTTCCATATCAAAATGCACCGCCGCCCCCAATTCTTTCGCCCGACGCAATAAAATTCGGATACGTTCACCAACTTTTTCTTCACTTCCTTTTGCATCTAAGGGGTCAAATTGAGAATAAAATGCGGTTAATTTAACGGAAACTTGAACTTTAGGAATAGGCTGTCCATCAGCTTCATCAATTTGGGGAATAGTTGACCATTTTTTAGCCGCATCGCTGAGACTTTCCATCAATTCTAAATAATTATTGAGATAAGATTGCGCCTCTGTTTCAGTAATAACAGCTTCCCCTAATAAATCAACCGTAAACGCCATTTTATCTTTGCGTAACTGTTCTAAAGTTTTAATGACTTTAGGAATATTAGCACCTGCAATATATTTTTGGGCTAAGGTTTCTACCGCAGGCGCTACCGTTGTCGCCGCTAGTTGTCCGGGGAGGGAGTCAGGGTTAGCAAAATTGAGTAATTTTTTGAGAACATCAGGAAGTTCAACTTCTTCTGTTGTTAGATATTCTTGTAAATGGGCTGCAATTTCAGGTTTACTTCGCAATGCGGGTAAACAATCAATAAAATGGAACAATTGCACTCGTAAACCGGGGTTTGACATTGCCCAGTCCATGAGTTTATCATCGAAGCGCATTTGGTCTTGTAACTGACCAAACAATGAGCGTTTTTTCTCTTGGGTCGCTGCAAGTAGTTGTTTAGCAATCTCTTGCGTTTTGGCTTCGTAAGTGTCAGGATATTGTGCAACCACCGTTTAAAGTCTCCAATTAAGATACAGCACAACAAATGGGGGAAAATGTCAGGATATTTTGACAATTCTTTCCCCGTGTTAGTGTTTTGGTTTATTACTTCTATTGTACGTCTAAAGGGGTGACTGGATTGACAACAGAACTTTTAGGCTGCTTTTATATTGACTTCAACACGAATATCCATCCCTGCTTTAGCTATCATTATTACTAATTTATCAATACTAAATCTTTCGATATCGCCATTCATCAAATCACTAATGCGAGGTTGGGTTTCACCAAAAAATACAGCCGCTTGCTTTTGAGTCCATCCTTTTGCCTGAATGAAATGTTTAATTGTTAACATGAGATCAGCACGAATTTTGAGATTGAGAGCTTCTTCAGGCGCGAAGCCTAAATCTTCAAATACATTAGTGTGACCTTGAATAATTTCGGGAACTTGATTCTGGCTCATTTGTCCATTCCTTCTTTATGAAACTGTCGGTATTGCAACATTTGTTGATAACGCTTTTGTCCAATTTCTATATCTCTTTTTGAGGTTTTTTGAGTCTTCTTTTGGAAGGCATGGAGTACATAAATAGCTTCCTCAAACCGGGCAACATAGAAGATGCGATAAGCATCATCAACTCGAATACGGATTTCTTCAACTCCTAAACCAACAATAGACATTGGTTTAAAATCGGAAGGTGTCTCTCCACTTTGAATAGCACGAAGTTGAAAACCTGCTTTACGACGGGCTGACTCTGGAAAACTTGATAAATCTTCTAGGGATGATCCTATCCAGCGAATGGGTTTATCAGTCATATCTTAGTATATACCTTATTTGGCATATATGAGATGATATGACGGTGCGATCGCATTCTAAGAACTCCGAGACTTACACAACTGGCACAGCTTTTTTTGAGTTGTTTTTCTTGTTAAAACAGCAGGCGGAGCCTGCAAAATAGCATTGCTAGGTTCCACCTAGCAACGAGGGGATGAGGAGAATTAAGGACTGGTTAATAATACATAAAATCGCTTATTTCTTTTTAGCCAATAGGCGATCGCTTCTGAAAAAATATCATTTAAGATTTGCCAATCATCAGGATAATTCTCAGCGAAATTTTGCCATTGATCATAAACAATCAAATAAGATGAAGCTTCAAACCAACTGAGATCAGTTAGACAATCTTCCCAAGCATCCCAATTATAGCCAAAATATTCAGGTAAATTCATTACCGTGCTGGCTGTTTTTAGAAAATCAGATTTATTGTTAATTGTACCCCCGTCAAAATAAAATAACTCACAGCCATACTCTTGACAAAATTGAGATAATTCTTCTGGCGAAATATCTAAGGGAAACTGATAAATATTCGGTTGACTTTCACCTTGTATCAGGTTTAATATTTGATTCATTGTCTTAAAACCCTAAAAAAACTTTGATAATGGTTGCTGGTGTAATAAATTTCCCCCTGAATACCGACAACAAAGCGCCTTGCTCCCCGACTTCTTTCCCCTGGAGTCGGTATAGTATATTCCCGATAATAGCCATTGGGTTTATTGGGTAATAATCTTTCTCGGTTAAAGAAAGTTGAGCCATCTTTTTCAGGGTAAGGGAAAGGGCCTCCTTGATCAATTAATTTTAAAGTATTCCGGGCTTCTGCTGGCAGTTGACTTAAATTAACAGTTGGAACTTGAGCAATAATGGTTATTTCCGTTGCGGAAACCGGAGAAAAGTGAAAATGATGGGTAATGGTAACAGTAAAACCGACTAAGCAGGTCAGGAAAAAGATCAATCCTTTTCTGAAAAAAGACATAATTCTTGACTCAATACCTCCTGAATCTTATTCTTGATAATATCATGATTCCAGCTATTTAAACCCTGATTTTTATTAATTTTCTTATCTAAAAATGTCGATATTTGTCATATAATTTACATTATACAGCAACCCTAAATAGATTGTAATATTTTATTGTAGGGGTGATGTCCTGCTAAACCCTCTGGGGATCTGGGTTCCCCAACCCCTACAGTTATTTTTTACAAATCAGATAGGATTGCTATATTAAATAGTTGATAAAAAGTTAGAAAATATGTTAAAAAAATCTTCCGTTTGGCGATATTCGTGGATTGTACTTATGTTTTCCTGGGGTCTTCAGGCTTGTCAATTCTTGTCTCCCCCCCCTAAACCCGATCCGGTTTTTAACCTAACATCAAATGCCAATATAAACTATCAACAACTCAAACAATTATTAGCAGAGTATCGCTGGAAAGAAGCGGATCAAGAAACCTTTAGAATTTTACTTAAACTGAGTAACCGACAAGCCGAAGGTTGGTTAAGTCAAAGGGATGTAGAAAGTTTAGCTTGTGAGGATTTACAAACCATAAATCGATTGTGGAATTATTATAGTGATGGTCGGTTTGGGTTTAGTCAACAGGAAAAAATTTGGACATCTTTAGGAGGAATAATTGGTAACTATACCCCAGAGATGGCGGAGAAATTTGGCGATCGCGTCGGTTGGCGTCGGGGGGGTCAGTGGCTAAAATATGATCAACTGAATTTTTCCCATCGAGCCCCCGATGGACATTTACCTGCTACCACCGGAAACGGGGTCAGTGGGGGGGTTTGGAATGGGGTCGCCTCAATTACCCATCGAGTCAAATACTGTGCTGTTATTGATGCGTTAGCGACGGGTCAATGGATTAAAGCAGACTTAAAAACCTTAGAATTGTTTGAAAAGTACCGGATTCCAATTGAAAATTCTCCTCATGTTCCAGCGCCGTTGGTAATTTCTGAAATTCCCTGTTCTGAACTCCAGGGGGTTGATCAGCTATGGGTAAAATACTCTAAGGGGCGGTTTGGTTTAAGTGTTCAAGGTAAAATTTTAAAATCCATCCGTCATTCTTCGGAGAAACTCGAAGACCATTATGAACAATTTGAACAAGCGGTAGGTTGGCGCATTGATCCTCGTGATATGACCTACGAGAAAGGTGATCCTAAAACGGTTCCCTTGGGACATTTTCCCTATCGATTAGGTCACAGTTATGATACCTTTGGTTCAGGTTTTAACCGGACTTGGCGACTGTCTATTAACCCTAATTGTGGGTTTTAAGTGTATTATCGTCTTCTCCGACTTCGACTCCGACTTGAACTTGTAGAAGAAGTATTTCTCTTCCGTCTTAACTTGTAGTCATCATCATCGTCATCTTCTTCTACAATAATGACCGGGCGAGAAGCTTCTAATTCTTGAATAATTAGGGTTAATTGTTGCGTCTTAGCATCTCCACTATTTCCTAATAATTCCGAGGCTTTTTTAAAGTCAGCGATCGCTTTTTCGGTTTCATTTAATTCGCGATAAATGTAGCCTCGATCTAAATAAGCATTGGTATGATTGGGATTCAATTTAATCACCTGAGTATAATCCCATAGGGCGAGACTATAATCTTTATTTCCTAAATATTGCTCTCCTCTCAATAAATAGGCTTCGGAACTTTCAGGATTAATTTTAAGGGCTTGATTAAAATTAGCGATCGCCGATTGATGACTGTTTAATCGGGCATAAACAGCCCCTCGATTCAAATAGGATTCGATTAACCCTGGATTTAATTTTGTGGCTTGGTTTAAGTTGTGAAGGGCTTGTTGATATTGACCAAGTTCTATTTGTTTGAGAGCTTTGTTATTCAGTTGAACGGCTTGATTAGCTTGTTCTGCTCGATAACGAATTATAGCATAATTTTGCTGATAACTAATCAATTTTTTTTGAGCTTCAGGATAGACATAGGTGGTTTTAGGAATTGCCTTTAATAAATCAATTACTTGTTGCCATTGTTGTTGAGCATCTAACCAAACCTGGGCTGGATGGGGAGGATTTTGAACGAGAACAGAAGCTGACATGGCTAACTTTTGAGCCGTTTCTAAATTCTCTAACGCCTGGGTTTGAGGTTTTAATTGTGTTTCAAGTTTTTCTGCTTTTGATCGCAGGTTTTGCAGTTGGAAAGGTTCAGGAAAAATTGGCAATTTGGGTGTATGCTCTAAACGCTCACTTACCGCAGCGAGTTGATTTTTTGCAACTTTTAAAGTATTCAGATCTGACACTTTTTTAGATTCAAGTTCAGAGATTTGAGTTTGGATTTGAGTAATGATTTGTTCTTGTTGAGAGTTAATCCATTGCATTCCTAAAAATGTAGTCACACCGAAAACGGCTAATCCTCCTAAAATTACCTTGCCTATACCCATATTTCCCCCTGGCACTAAAATGAATTGTACAATAATGCTAGACCGATAAAATTGTTGTAAAATTTCATCAGTCTTTTAATAAACAGTAGCAGTTGGGGATGTGGGTTTAGGCTGTTAACAGGACTGTTAACTTAGCATAATTTCTATTTTAAAGCATATTTTTTAAAACAACGATCATATTTTTACATAAATTTACTTCTTCCCGCCTCCCCTTCCCCGTTATACCTAGTAATTTTTATAAATTTATGATCTGAAAGTAAACATTTTATTTTTATCAAATAAATATTACTTTGTCAAAAAAACAAGAAAAATAAAATTTTGTACATCAAATTAAAATATTAGCGTTAAAGTCCCAATCTCTATCTACAGAGGGATTTATCTTTTCTGTTATAGAAATTAACCTCAGAATAGTTAAAACCAGTTAAACAGAAGATTAAGATCAGGTTGATCTTCCAAAGCCAGAGTACAACCAGCAAACACGCATCTCTACTTTTCGAGAACCCTTTATAACACTTTCCTCCGTTGCTGCTATTGTCATGACAGGAGATTTTACTGTGTCTAATTTTAGAAAAATTATCCCGACCCAAACGACATTAACGTTACTCAAATCCTATGTACCCTTTTTTAATAAATTTTTGAGTTTCAGAGGACGACAAAGTGTTCCTGCTCATGGGTTGACCAGGGATATTTCTCCCCAAAAACGGAATCAAGCTTTTTTAAATTTGCTGAAGTTCTATGTTCCTTTCCTGAGCATTTTAATTGGGGCTGGGTTGCAGAATCGTATTCCTGTTCCCCTATTAACAAGAGATATTTTTGCGATTGCTAACCTATCTCCTTTTACGGGATTTATCTCAAATTTAAGTGTTTTTACCTGGGGTAGTAGTGGGGTGATTTGTATTTTTTCATTTTTTATTCTGTCACCGATTAAGAACAAAGATAAAAAGTTTAAAAATTTTATTGGCTTATCCGGGGTAATTTCGTTTTGGTTCATGTTGGATGATTTCTTGATGTTACATGAGGCGCTACTTCCTTACTTTTTGAAAGTCCATGAAAATGTTATTCTAGGTGTTGAGTTTGCTTTACTTTTTTTACTCTTAATTTACTATATAAATATCATCTTAAACTCTACTCAATTTCAGATTTTAGGAACGGCTTTACTTCTTTTCGGGGTCTCTGTTTTTATAGATATTTTACCTCTTAATATTGATTATAATGGATCTAAAAGTAACTGGTTTTTTTTATTAGAAGATGGCAGTAAACTGATGGGAATTGTAACCTGGCTTTTTTATTTTTCTCATATTTGTTATCAACAAATAGTCAAAGAGCGAAAGCTTCTTGCTTCAGACTTTAATTCACCTTCCTAGTCAGGATTAAACCGCAGAATAAGAGGTTTCAAAAGCTGCCAAAAATCAAATCATGAGTTTAATCAGCCATTCAAATTGATTTGACTATCAAATTGTCATATTTCTGGGTTGTGATCGCTTTTTTGAAATTCACTTGTCTCCGTTCCCAGACAGTTGTATAATGGGCAGCCATCCCCCTTGTACTCAAGAGTTGAATTCTGGGTGCAAGATCGCTTATTCCTTGTGTGGTTTGCACCCTAA
This sequence comes from Planktothrix mougeotii LEGE 06226, assembly GCF_015207485.1. Lineage (NCBI taxonomy): Bacteria > Bacillati > Cyanobacteriota > Cyanophyceae > Oscillatoriales > Microcoleaceae > Planktothrix > Planktothrix mougeotii. The sequence continues at coordinate 25,143 of NZ_JADEWU010000036.1, read as the reverse complement.
TGATTAAAAGACGCCAATTTATTCCTCTATTTTTATCAGGAATTACCTTTTCTTTAGTAGTAGCCTGTAATTCCTCTCAACCTTCTGGAACTAACACAACTTCGAGTCCCAATTCAACTACAACCACCAGTCAAAATGCTAATGGAATTCCCCTCGGAGTTGTTCTTGCCCAAACCAGTAACGCCGCATTATTAGGACAAGAACAAGTGATTGGCGCGAAAATGGCAGAACAGTATTTTAATCAACAAGGGGGTGTCAATGGAACCCCAATTAAATTAGCACTACAAGATGGCGGAGGCGATGAACAAAGCGCGATTAATGCCTTTAATACTTTAATTACTCAAGAGAAAGTTGTGGGAATTTTAGGCCCTTCTTTATCTCAACAAGCGTTTGCCGCTGACCCCATTGCAGAACGAGCAAAAGTCCCGGTTTTAGGCCCTTCTAATACGGCGAAAAAAATTCCACAAATTGGGGATTATATTGCACGGGTTTCTGCTCCCGTTGCGGTGGTTGCTCCTAACGCAGTGCAAGCTGCTTTAAAACTCAATCCCAACTTAAAAAAAGTTGCGGTTTTCTATGCTCAAAATGATGCGTTTAGTAAATCAGAAACAGAAACCTTTCAACAAACCGTTAAAGATTTAAACCTAGAGTTAGTCACCGTTCAAAAATTCCAAACCACCGACACCGATTTTCAAAACCAAGCCACTGCTGCTATTAACTTAAATCCTGATTTAATTATTATTTCTGGACTCGCTGCTGATGGCGGAAACTTAATTAAACAGTTACGACAACTCGGTTATCAAGGATTAATTATTGGCGGAAATGGTTTAAATACCTCTAATATTTTACCCGTCTGTCAAAAAGAATGTGATGGGGTGATTATTGCTCAAGCTTATAGTCCTGAAATTGATAATCCCATTAATAAAACTTTCCGAGAAACCTATGTAGCTGAAAATAAAAAAGAACCGCCTCAATTTACCGCCCAAGCCTTCGCCGGAATTCAAGTGTTTGTAGAAGCGTTAAAAGCGGTTGACCAGAAAAATAAAATTAGTAGTTTATCTTTAGAACAACTAAGAGAACAATTAAATCAAGCCATTTTATCAGGAAAATATGAAACAGTTTTAGGCAATATTTCCTTTACGCCTGAAGGGGAAGTCGTACAAGAAAAATTTTATGTTGCCCAAATTAAAATGGATGAAACGGGAAAAAATGGCAAATTCACCTATTTAAAATAACGCTGATATCCTCGTTCCCCTGGTTCTACCAGGGAACATCATTCAGGAGGTTCTACCTCCTATAATAAACCAGCAGGCGGAGCCTGCAATACAGCATTGCTAGGTAGAACCTATAGCAACGAGACAACGAGAGAAAAAACTAACTATGGATTTGAATTTGTTTTTGCAATTATTTTTAAATGGTCTATCAATTGGTAGTGTTTACGCTATTTTTGCATTAGGATATACCCTGGTTTTTTCAATTTTAGGGGTGATTAATTTTGCTCATGGGGCTATTTTTACCTTGGGAGCTTATTTTACCTATACGTTATCCGGGGGAGTTTTTGGGTTTAATGGATTATTAGCCAATGGAAAATTACCCTTTCAATTGCCTTTTTTTCTAGCCTTAATTTTAGGCTGTATTCTAGCGGGATTAGCCTCTATTCTGTTAGAACGATTAGCTTTTAAACCCTTAAGAGTTCGAGGGGCTGATCCCTTATTAACCCTTGTTTCTAGTTTAGGGGCTGCGGTGGTAATTGTCAACGTCATTCAATATTTAGTTGGGGCAGAAATTTATACCTTTCCTGATAATATTTATGGGAATATTCCCGCCGCTATTAATTTTGGAACTGCGACTCGACCGATTATGATTAGAACCGTACAAGTGATTATTTTTGGAGTTTGTGCGGTCATCGTTGCTTTGTTAACCTATCTGGTGAATGGAACGAAAATTGGCAAAGCGTTACAAGCCGTCGCCGAAGATGAAACCACCGCTAGTTTATTAGGAATTAACCCCGAACAATTTATTACATTAACCTTTTTTGTCAGTGGAATTTTAGCAGGATTAGCAGGAACCTTAGTCGGGTCTAGTGTTAGTATTGCGGGGCCATATTTTGGGATTGGTTTTGGGTTAAAAGGGTTAGGAGTGATTGTTTTAGGAGGGTTAGGGAGTATTCCGGGGGCGGTAATTGGAGGGTTATTATTAGGATTAGCAGAAGCCTTTGTTCCTCCTGATTTTTCCGGGTATCGAGAGGCAATTTCTTTTGCTATTCTGTTTATTATGCTATTAGTTCGACCGGAAGGATTGTTAGGACGTAAACGGATTCAAAAGGTATAATTGAACAGGGAACAGGGAACAGGGAACAGAAGGGAAAAGAAAATAGGAAATAGGGGATAGGAAAAAGTAATTGGCTATCCGAACAATTATTAGTAGCAAACATTAAAGGATGAAATATTAATTAAAATTTATGATTAATTTTTTCAACACCTATGGATTTTTAATCGTTTCCATGCTATTTGGAGCGGTTCTTGGGTTATCTGTTTATTTACCCTTAATGGCGGGTCAACTTTCCTTAGCGACCCCTGGATTTTATGCGTTAGGGGGTTATATTGCTGCGATTTTATCAACTCAAGTTTTTAAATTCACGGGGACTATTTTTCCTTTTCCATTTCTGGTGTTAGAACTCATCATAACGGCTCTAGTTTCTGGTGTTTTAGCCATAGCATTAGGAATTCCGGTGCTGAGATTACGGGGGATTTATTTAGCAATTTCAACTATTGCTTTTGTCGAAATTTTAAGGGTTTTAGCGTTAAATTTAGAGATAACCGGAGGGGCGGTTGGTATTTTTGGAATTCCTCAACCCTTTGCAACTCCCTTAGAATATTTATGGGTAGCCATTCCCTTGTTAATTCTGAGCATGGTCTTTTTATACCGCTTAGAAAAAATTAAAGCCGGACGAGCGTTTAGTGCCATTCGAGAAGATGAATTAGCCGCCGATTCGATGGGAATTAACCCCACTTATTATAAAGCATTATCCTTTACTTTAGGGGCAATTTTAGCCGGATTAGTGGGAACCATTAGTGCCCATTTTCTCAATACTTGGAATGCGCGTCAAGGAACCTTTGATAGTAGTATTATTTATTTAGCTTTTGTGTTAATTGGAGGGTCAAGAACCTTTTGGGGGCCAGTTTTAGGGGGAATTATTCTCACCGCCTTACCGGAAGTATTACGGGGAATGGGGGGAATGAGTAGTTTACCTCTATGGTTAGCTCAATTTTTACGGGATGGTCGTTTAATTATTTTTGGGGTGTTATTGGTTTTGGGTTCAATTTTTTATCCTCAAGGCTTAATTACCCCGGAATTATTAAATAAAATCGCTCGAAAAAATCCGTTTCGGGGAATTTTAAACAAACAATCCATTAAAGGTTAACCGATGAGTTCATCAACAGTACAACCCATTTTAGAAGTACAAGGTTTAACCCGATATTTCGGCGGTTTATTAGCGGTTGATCAGGTATCTTTTACCGTTCAAAATCAAGAAATATTCGGTTTAATTGGCCCCAATGGAGCCGGAAAAACCACATTATTTAATTTAATTACTGGGTTAATTCCGCCTTCTAAAGGTTCATTGATTTATCAAAATAATCCCATAACTCAATTAAAACCTTATCAAATTGCAGAACAAGGAATAGCCAGAACTTTTCAAAATCTACGGTTATTTGGTAATTTATCGGCTTTAGAAAATGTAGCGATCGCTCGTCATATTCACAACAAATCTAATCTGATCTCAGGGATTTTTGGTTTACCCCAAGCGGTTAAAATTGAACAAAAAAACTATGAGAAAGCTAGAGAATTATTAGCCATATTTGGATTAACAGATCGAGTTGAACAAAAGGCTTGTAATTTTGCCTATGGCGACCAAAGACGCTTAGAAATTGCTCGTGCGTTAGCCTTAGAACCGAAATTGTTATTATTAGATGAACCTGCGGCGGGAATGAACCCCAGCGAGAAAAAAGAACTGAGTGATTTAATTCGACAAATTGCTAAACAATTTCAGTTAACGGTCATTTTAATTGAACATCATGTTCCTTTAGTGATGGGGTTGTGCGATCGCATTGCGGTTTTAGATTTTGGCAAATTAATTGCATTAGGAGAACCGGAAATTGTGAGAAATAATCCTGCGGTCATCGAAGCTTATTTAGGAGATGAATAAATTATGTTAGCATTAGTGAATGTATCTGTTAATTATGGTTCTATTCAAGCTTTAAAAGACATTAATCTTGTAGTCAATCAAGGAGAAATTGTCACCTTAATTGGCGCAAATGGGGCAGGTAAAAGTACCACGTTAAAAACGATTTCGCGCTTAATTAATCCTGATCGTGGAAAAATAATTTATCAAGGAAAAGATATCACGAATTTCCGCCCTGATCAAGGGGTGAAAATGGGTATCGCCCAAAGTCCAGAAGGTCGGAGAATTCTATCTCGACAAACCATATTAACCAATTTAGAATTAGGAGCTTATAGCCGCAGCGATCGCTTAGGAATTAAAGCAGATATTGAAAAACAATTTATCACCTTTCCCCGGTTAGCAGAACGAAAACATCAATTAGCAGGAACCCTAAGCGGTGGTGAACAACAAATGTTAGCGATCGCCCGTGCGGTGATGAGTCGCCCTCAGTTATTATTATTAGATGAACCCAGTTTAGGATTAGCACCCCAAATTGTTCGAGAAATTTTCTCTGTGATTCGTCAACTGAATCAATCCGGTGTTACAATTTTATTAGTCGAACAAAATGCCAATTTAGCCTTAGAAATTGCCGACCGAGGTTATGTTTTAGAAGCGGGTTGTTTAACGTTAACTGGAAAAGCTTCTGAGCTATTAACTGATGAACGAGTCAAACAAGCTTATTTAGGTTAAAAAATCAATCAACTAAAAAATAACTGTAGGGGTTTGGTTTCCAAACCCTCTAGGGTCTGGGTGAGAGATAATGTGGGAGATTAACCCGAAGCACTGATATAATTTTGGTTTCCAAACCCTCTAGGGTCTAGGTGAGAGATAATGTGGGAGATTAACCCGAAGCACTGATATAATTTTGGTTTCCAAACCCTCTAGGGTCTGGGTTGGGAGGGACGCCACCCCTACCATGAAATATTACTTTTATCATTATTAAAATTCAAGCTTGAACTTGAAAATAATGGTAAAGATTAGCAACGGTTAAATCGGGTACTTCTTCCCAATTTTTAGGGGCTAATCCATTTAAACCTGTGGCGATCGCTTTATTAAAAATATAAGATTCATAATCTCGGCGTAATTCCGGTTTAACGATAAGTTTTAATTGATCTCGTAAAGCCGAATAGTGAGATTTTTGTTTTAATTCTTCATAGATTTGCATTTCTAAGGGTTTTACAGCTAAGTCATTTTGCGGTAATTCTAAATTAACCGCTTCTGATGTTCCAGGTTCTAACATTGCTAATTGTTCTCGCTCATCAGCCGATAAACTTTTAAACCAATTGGTATGATTTTGCCAAGATTTTAAGGCGGTACAATCATGAATTTTAATGCGGGCGATTTCAGGAAAGAGAAAATCAAGTTCTTCCTCTGAACTACATTGATTAATAATATTTATTAACTCTTGATGAATTTTATTTTGAAGTTGTTCCAGGTGTTCATTAACTGCTGTTAATTGATTTTGAGCTTGATAAGCGGCAATAATAGCTTGTTCAATCGCCCAAGCGCATTCCATTCGACGCAGTTGACCCGCAGCACAGGTATTTTCTAATAAATGGGGGTTAGAGTAGTCAGCTAAAGTATCATAGAGAGTATTTAAAACTCCTTGAATTTGATTATTTCTATCATTAATGTCTTCAAATTTCATCGCTAATTTAAACCGATCTAAGGCTATGATGAATTTGCCATAAGCTTGTATTAAAATTAATCGATGGCTATTATATTTAATATCTTCTGCAACTTCATCAATACGTTTAATAATACTGTCTCCCTGATCTTTTAAGGCTGATTTGAGATCAATAAATCCTCCCGTTACGGTTAATTTCAGTTGTTTGATATCTTCTCTTAACTTTAAAGTTTGATATAAATTCACCGCAGTAAGAACACCCGTTACCGCCACACCCGCACCAATAACCGCAGTTGTTGATTGTAGAACTCCCAAACTGGCTTGTAACTGGTTAATTCCTTGATAGGTTTTCTGAAATCCTCGATGAACCTGATACATTTGGGCTAAACCCATACCCACTTCCACAGGTGCGGTTATGGGTGCTAGGGGACTATCATTCATGATTGTACCAATGGCGTGACCTGCAAACTGACCCGCATTGGCTGTTCCTTTCGCCCATCTAACCATACTTAAAGGGACTCCTGAGTTGGAAGAAACTAACTCATAGACACCCTTGGCTAAACCTTCTTGAATTGCAGGGGGAAATACAAATTGCATGGAAGGACTGAAAAAAGACATCATTTTTGACCTAACTCTTTAATTATTGTAAACTCATAATCCTCTAAAATTTAACAAATATTGCTAAAATTTTAAGTTGTAAAATTTTTGTTTCAATGATTTAAGTATTTTTAGGGAAAATTAATTGATATATATGAAAATTTGTTTTTCTTAAACCGTATAAATACTGATCAAAAGGTTATAATTTATTACTACATGAGGGAATTGTATCCTTAATCTTGTACAGTAGAACTGTATGCTTTATTGAGGTTGGCTGCAATGAATGAATTTTTAAAAGTCTTCGAGTCTATTACTGAATCAACGGTTTCTGTACAAAATAATCCAAGTGAATCTTCCGAGTTAAAACAATCTGCAACAAAGTTAAATCAGTCGATTCAATCCTGTACTGAGGAGTTAAGACAGTCCGCAGCCAGATTAAAAGAGTTAATGGCAGTTAGTTATAAAGATTTAGATCATGCTGAAGATGTCTGGAATAGTAAACCTAGAATTATTTCTGTCCCTAAGTCTGAACTGTGGGAAGAAATAGGAAAACTAACAGCGATTGATTTTAGAATTCGGGATTTACAGAAAAAATGTCAGACAGAAGTAATTCCAGAAATTAAAAATTCATGGTTAAATCAATGTGAACAGCTTAAGGAAACGTGGTTTAAAGATAGTAAAAGCGGAACATATAAGAAAGACTTGGGTTATTCAGATAAAGATGGTATGATTCAAGGGTTAGATAAGGCAATAAAAGTTATCAATAATAAGATGATCAGCCTAATCAATACTAATTTAGATCTTTTAAGTGAAGTCATATCTGATTTAGGCTTTGATTATATCTTAAATATAATAGATTTACTTGATTTCAAAAAGCAAGCTAATATTGCAATTAATCCTAGTTTATATTTTTATGAAAAAAACTATTTAATTAACATAAAAGGTCAAAGTAGTAATCTTATGCAAGAGTGGATAAAACCAACTTGGGACTCATTTTTAAAAGAAGGATCTTCTTTGATTAAAAGAGAGAAATTTAATAATTTTGTTAATGATATCAAGAAAATTATATTAGACAATATGGCTTCAAGATTTACTGAATGCTTTGATTTTGCTTTGACTACAACAACAAAAATGATTACTTTCTACAATGATATTTTAGAAAAACAAAACCGATATGAACAAGAAACCCCAGAACAACGGGAAGCAGAAAAAGCTTGGATTGATCAACAACGTCAACAATTAGATGGAGTTCAGAAACAAATTGATATTATATTGAATCAATCCTAATCAAGTTTAAATTTGAAATTGAGGTGGGAAATCAACCAACCACCAAAACGTTTTTTCGGGTTCAGGTGGAAACGCCCCCAAATAAGGGGGATTTCCGTCTGTAATTGCAGGGGAATTCGGTTGTAAATAGAAATTAGCTGAAGGCGAATCTTGAAAATTAGGGTTTGCTTCAATAAAATTATTACCTTTTGTACTATAAACATAATCTTTTGCCCACTCTTCTAAATAAACTGGATAGGTCACAGATTGAGATTGAAAGATTAAATTATTGTCAATTTTGATATTTTTTAAGGTAAAATCATTTTCCTGAAAATCTCGACTAAATCCAATTTGAAAATATTTATTTTCACTCAAAATATTATTCTCAATCACCAAATCTTCAACCTGAGTTGAATAAAGATATATTCCTCCGGTTAACCAATAAGGTTGAGGTTTATCAATTTTTCCATAACCATTAAGAACAATAGTATTATTATAAATTTGGATATTCTTTTTCAGTCTATCCTTTCCCCATCGGGATATAAAAATCCCTGATGCTCGATTATTATAAACTAAATTATGATGAATTTTAATATTTTCTATCCTGGGGCCATCTTCTGCGGAAATTGCAATCCCCGTCTCACATTCCTCAACAATATTATGATCAAACTCAATATTTTCTAAAACTCCAAACCAAGAATCGGCATAAAGTCCCTGGCGTTTTAAATGATGGGTATAATTGTGATGGACTCGACCATTCACACAGGTTTCTTTACAATCAATTCCTTCTTTTTCACTATAACAAACGAGATTATAAGCGACTTCAAAATCCTTCACCCCTGCTAATGTAATGGCTTCATGGGGTGCTTGTCGCCGAGGAGGTACATTAGGATGTTGAATTCTGAGATTAAGTCGATTAGCATTAATAACCGTATTTCCGATCACTTGATGTTCATAACAGTTATTCCAAATTGCAATCCCAGAAGAATAGGTGTTAATTGTGGTATTATTATAGAAGTTAATATGGTGACTATTTCTAACGGTAAATCCGGCATTATGGGAATTTATCACCGTTAAATTCTGAATCAGAATATAACTTTTATCAATAATTAAAAACGCGCCTTGATCATGGGGATAGGGAGGGGAACCCGTTGGAGGTTCTACAAAAATCTCATCCGCATCAATGATTACCTGTTCTCCAGGGTATCCAGCATAAATAATCCACTGATTCGGAAGTCCTGAAAATTGAGGACGAATCGGTTGATTAATGTTATATTTTCCTCCTCGAATATAAACTTTATCTCCCGCTTTGAGGGTATTGGCTGCTTTTTGAATTGTTGCCCAAGGTTGGTCTAATGTGCCAGAATTATTATCATTTCCGGTCGGTGAAACTGAATAAATTTTTTCTAAAGAGTTGGAAGTTTCACCTTGAGAAATTTGATCAAAAATCGGCGGTAAAATCAATGTTGTAGCCGTTGTTGTGAGAAATTGTTGTAGAAATTGGCGACGGGTTGAGTTCATTTTTGATTAGTCCTTGCTACCGTAGAGACAAGATCCCTGTAGGGGGGTCAAATGTAGGTAAAAACCATTCCCAAGAAAAGTTAGAGAGGATCTAAAACTTCAAAAGAAATCAAGGGAATTTTTGTTTTTAGCCTTATAATTAAATTATAGGGTTCTGGTGTAACTTTCAAACCTGATTCAAAAATATGCCTAATGCTAAAAAACAAAAAGGGTGTCAAACGATGGTGCGACGTACCTTTTTATTATTCATGGGTTTCTTAATTTTCAAGGGTTTAAAAGGTTTTTTCTCTATTGCTGAAAATCGCGATCGCACGTTACAATTTATTAACCAAATTAAACAAACCTATTTTTCACAACGATTTGCGGTTAATTCTCCAACACCCCAACCTGCAATTTCTCCCCCTACTATTGTTAAAACGCCTACTTTTAATCTTCCAACATCCCAACCCCTGATTATTCCAAACTCTCCTTCTCCTAACCTTAACTTAAATTCCATACAACCTGTACAAATTTTGCAAAAAAATCTGTTTGGAATTTCCTTTTATCAAACTATTATTAATTTAACTGATCCTGAAAATATAATCACGATGGGACTCGCCAATAACGCGCCTCAAGCTAATAGTAGTCAAAAATCTTACGGTGATGAATCCTTTACTAATTTTGTCAAACGGTATCCGGCGGCGGTCGTTGCGAATGGCACTTTTTTTAGTAAAGATAATCAAAAACGAGTCATGGGAAATTTAGTTGGGGAAGGCAAATTTTTAAAATATAGTCGTTGGGAAAATTTTGGGACAACGTTAGGGTTAAAAGCTGGAAATCGCCCGGAAATGATCACCGCTAGACTTGAAGGAAAACCCGAATGGAATCAACATTGGTTTTCTTTAACTTGTGGCCCCCGGTTAATTAAACAAGGTAAAATTTGGTTAGCACCCAAAACAGAAGGGTTTAATGATCCTCATGTTTTAGACAAAGGATATCGCACCGCTATTGGCTTTTCTCAAACCGGAAAAGAACTCTTTTTAGTTTCCTTTTTAGCGAGTTTAACGTTGCAACAAGAAGCGGAAGTGATGAAAGCCATTGGATGTTATGAAGCGATGAATTTAGATGGCGGTGCATCAGAAGGGTTAGCTTATCACGGAGATATTTATCTTAATCCTGGGCGAAATTTAACGAATGTAATTGTAATTTATGATCGAAATTATCCTGCCCCAACCGAAGTAAAAACCGCTTGGAAACAGTTTCAAAAGGGTCAACGTCCTGTTATTCCTATTAATCGTTAAATTCTTATTGAGGATGAACACTGCCATCTGGTAAAATAGCACCTTGTAATTTAGCTCCTGTTAATTTTACCATAATTTTATCGCCTATTCCTACTTTTGCCCCCGTTAAATTAGCACATCTTAAATCCGCCCCGCTTAAATCCGCCCCAATTAAATTAGCTTCTTGTAAATTAGCATAGGTTAAATTGGCTTGTAAAAAATTAGCCCGAAATAGATTCGCTTTATATAAACAGGCACCACTTAAGTTGACTTTATGCAGAAACGCATCACTTAAATTGGCTTCACTGAAGTCTGCACCGCTTAAATTTCGACTGGAAAAATCCCGTTCTTTTAAGTCTTCTCCTTTAAAGCTTAATCCACTTAATTCTGTGGGTTTAGGGGGAGGAGGTGGAGGAGAAGGAGGTGTTTTTGGTTGAGAATTAACTGGGGTTGGGGGACGCTTAAAATTGCCATTTTCAGAGGTTTTTACATTGGTTTTATAGGTCTGAGATTGATAAGAAGAAGCGGGACGTTGATAGGTTTGAGAAGTTGAATATCCTGCACCATTAGAGGAGGATTTAGGATAGGATTCTGAACGCTGAACTGTTGATGAGCGTTGAGTTGAATTCGATGAAGAACGACGCAATAAAGAACGTAATTTCTCCCGTGCTTGATTAATTTCCTTGAGTTTTTCCTCAGCGATTTTTCTTAATCGTTGATTTTCTTCAGGAATGCGATCGGGATGCCAAATAAATGCCAAGTCTTTATAAGCCTGATCCACCAATTCTAAGGAGGCACCAGGCTTAAGATCTAAAACTTTATAGTAGTAATTCAATTCACCCGGAGTGATCATGGCAGGAGTCCGCAATTAAGAATTTAGCAGTTATCATTAAAGATTGGAAAAGAAAAAGTTTTCTATTCCTAATTTTGATCCTAGTTTTTAAATCAACATCGGATCTAGGAGAGATAGAAACTGGCAATCTATATTAGTGCTATAGCTTAACATAGTTATCTCTACCTTGGGGTTTTTTATCGGCGAAATGGGTTTAAAACCCGGTGCTTTGAAGATCGGCTTCATATTAGGTTGTCTATTGAAGCCTAAGTGATGCTACCATTTTCGACAACACCGAGCTAACCTATACAGTAACATGAGTAGTCTGTAAAGCTATTGGTTCAGCCTGGGCCAGTGCTAGTCCATATTTAGTAGCAGGAGTTCTAAAAACCTTACCTCAACTTGTGCCGACAGTTGGGTCAGCAACCGGAACTTTATTTGGTGGAGCTTGGGCTGTTTTGATGGCTTATGCCCCTTATATTTCCTTAATTGCTGGTTTGATTTTAATTACTCTCAAATGGAGCGATAAGAAAGTGAAATTCGGGAACCTTGTCTATATTTTTGGAGTTAAACCTAGTGGTAGACCAAGTATCGGGTTTGCCTCGACCTATGATATGAATGAGAAGCAAATGAGAGATTTTATTATCGAATTTTCCAAAGAGATGCTTAGAGAACTATGCAGAGGTTATGTTAATCTTTGGGCATTTAATATTAACAATGATGAAGAAGTTGCTCTAATGTTTGACCTAACTGATGTTAATAATCCAATAGAAATCTCTGATAAAGCTATTCAGAAAGCTACCTGGGATTTGTTCAAGCACTTTACTGATGATGACGCACCACCATTTTAATTATTAAGTTTAATTATTAAGGAGAATTATGCCAACAGTATTTAAGAACACAAAATTCAAAGAAGATGGCAGTGAAGGTCAGATAGAAACAGTTTCAACTTTCTCTGTTTGGATCTGTATTACAAAGAGTTTTTCTGCACCACCAGTAGTTCTTAGGAATACACTCTTGGGGGCTTTGTACCCCTATAAAGAATTTATTATTGGGGAAATTCCCAAGACAACTAAAGACCCAAGTTTATTAGACCCATTTGAAATTCCTGGGGTTCAAGAGCCCTATTTCTTAGATTTAGCATCTAATTCAAGGACACATGGAAGATTTTTATTTACTCCTAACAGGACAATCGGAAGAGATTATTTTAGCGAAGATTGGAAACGAATTATTTATGGAAGTATCTTACATACCGAATGCAATCGAATGTTTTATCGGGAGATGAAATACATTATTGTTGATGATGAACGTCAAGATCGGGATGGGAATCCCCAAGATGATGGAGTAAATGGTGTTCATTGGAACTCTGGAGATTGTCATGCCAAAATGTCTAAAAGTCTTCTATACCTGTTAGAAGCTACTGAGACTGACCCTGGGAATCCAATTGATATTGATCCAAATAATCCTGAGCATCCAATAACAGTTCAATTCTGTGCTGCATTATTTCAAGAATGGGTGGCAAAAGGAACCGCTTCCTACCATCCTAAATTTGAATTAGATAAACGTTTTGCTGATTATGATTTAGTGATTCCCCTCTCTTGTTTTAAAGGTAATAAACCCGCACTCGGTAATCATACAGGTAAAGTTCTAATTGGTGTAGTTCATGAGGCAGAAGAACGGCGTGCCAAACCCGGTTGGATGTTATGGCAATGGTTCAAGTTTGAGACTCTTGAACAAGACGGAATAATTACTAGGCTGCATGAGAAATGTCATAAACTTAGTTCAGCCCTGGATAATATTCAGAGTTTGGCTGAAATCCTACGAGTAGATTTAGAAGAAGCTGAACAAGAATTAGCCAACCTAGATGATAATCCTGATGCGGAAGTAGCTTATGTTGATGTTGTTCTTAAAATCATTAAAGCTGATAAAGCTGGGGTTTTATTGTTGCATCCATACATTCTTTCAAAGATTAAATTTAGACTTCAAGAGATGTGGAAAAACTTGGCTAAAGCTGCGGGGGTTAGATTCTATTCTGTTATGTGTACTCCTGATACCTACCTGGAAAAATATCAACAAGCTGATGGCAATGATTTTGTTTATCAACCCAAAATCTTCTGTTCAGCAAGTTTTAAAGAAGGCTCTTATATTGTATTTGGTAATCCAATACAACATTGGGGAAATGTTCAACTTTGGAATAATGTTTATGAGGGGAACTTCAAAAATACTAAAGGAATCCTCGCGGCAACTCGTGAACTTTTATTGAGTCTTGGTAGGGATGCCAACGGCGATTATATTCAATTAATAAATAGTCAAATATATCCATCCATTACTGCTGCTTTATATGAGATGGATAGCCCTCCAAAAGTCAAGAAACTTCCTAACGTTGCGCTGAAAGGAAATCTTCAACAAATTGCCGTTAATTCAATGAATAATCTAGCTGGTATTGTTGGTAGTTTGACGGGACGAGCTAGAGCTATTGGTGCTGAGTTAATTGTTCTCAATATTCCCGGTGAAGGTGAAATGAGAATAATTGACTTTCTTGCCCAGGAGATGCAAATAGCAGTTGATAGCTTCAAATCAGCTTATCCTAATAATCAAGAAGGTCTAAAAGTTGTCAGGGAATTTCTTGATAAATCCGGTGCTGATATTCAATGGCTCAAAGACCTGAAATCTGATGATTGTTATTTAACCCGTCCCTGTCTGACTAATCCTCCACTGACGGATACCGTGACTCGAATAATAAATATAGTTAATAGTTATTGGAGATATCCAAATCTTAAGGAAGATACTACCCCAAAAGATTATCGTTTTACCTTATTTTCTAATGTTTATACAGATGAAATTCAAGATATGATCGCAAAAAGAGAACGAGATGCTTATCGAACTGAAATGGGGGAGGCAATCAATCATAAAAATTTGACAGAAGATGATAGCCGAATCAAAGAAGTTACTGCTAAATTTAAAGCCCAAACTGAAGAGATAATGCAGAACACTCTTAATCCTTTCAGAAAACCTTATCCTCCCCGAACTTGGGCAGCCGCTTACTGGAGAAGTAATCATTTAGCAAACTCTGGTACTGCTAGTTTAGTATTTTTGTTATTCTGTGATGAAATTATTGAGGAATTACAGTCCAAAAATAATAGAAAAGTTTGGTTACTTTCAATTTATGCAGTCCAATACACAACTTTTGCTCGACCTCAACATTCAGCTTGGAATGGAGAAGAATTAACGGTTAGGAGTAGTTTTGTAACTGTTAATGGCAGTGAAAAGGTTTCTATTGAAGCGAAATTTGATAATCAACCTGGATTTATTCACATGGGGCTAGTCCCAGATAAAATGATTGCTGATGTTCCTAATGGTTTGGTCTGGAGAGTTAAAATCTTTGCCAAAACTTATGAGAATGACCGATATCCTCGCAGGATGTCCCCCAATGATGTTTGTACAAGTCTTTTCTTATTTTCTGTTGATATGCTTCAAGAAGATATTGATGATTTTATGACCGACCATTGGCAAAATAATAGCCGTTTTAATCCTCTTCCTTTTCCTTAACTTGTTGCTTAACTTCTTCCTTAACCTTATGCTTGACCATTTTAATAAAGCAAATTACAATCAACAATGCTATAGCACTACGCGCTATTGTTAGGACATAATGTAGAGACGCGCCATGGCGCGTCTCTACACGGTCATTATAAAAACGTCCTAAAGTTAGCGCGTAGCACTATAGACACAGCTTACATTGAGAAAATAACTGGATTTAGTCGAGATACAATATCGAAGAAACTATCACTGTTAAACCCGTAACCAAACCTAAAATCCTTTTTCATCGGCGAAATACCCCTAAACCATTGTGAACTGGGGCGGCTGTATCGGGAATTCGATTTAACAGTTGACCTCCTAAAACTAAACTGGTGGAACTTCCTCCGTCTAAATTTAACGCTTCTGTTGCCCCTAATTGCTGCATCAACAGCGCCATTTCTGTTAATTTAGCACCCACACCCCCCACACGGTTATGGACGGTGGCAATTAACCATTCTCCCTTGGCGGTAATTCCGACGCTGCTACGGATAGCAGATTGATCCGCAAACCAAATATTAAACCCTTCAGCAACCGCATCAACTACGACTTGTCCGTTTTGTAATAATAATGGCCCCCCTCCTAAAATATGGGGAAATAAATTAAAATCCGAGGGTGTAGTTTGGGATTCTATCGTAATAGATGTTCCCACAGAAAACGAACTTAAGGCGCTACGAAACGATCGCAATGTTAACAAATAACCATTTTTAGGAATTGCAATCCCAGAGGTAGTATTTGTTGATTCAATTTGTTGTTTAACAATATTATTTTCCACAAGAATAACAATTTCATTCGCCGTTAAGGGGGTATAACTTTCGCCCCATTCGGGAGTATATCGAGCGATTCCAGCTTTGACATAACCTGTATTGAGTAATTCACAATCTAACCGTTGTCCCGATGATGAAATTAAGGTTTCTTTTAAACTGAAACGGGCAATTTTAGTTTGTCCTGCATCATTCCAAGCGATCGCTCCTCGATTTAAAATCGGCCCTGAAAACCATTTCCCATCTCGCCGAATTGCCCCTAATGGTAAGAGATTGTTGCGGTTAAAATAGCCTCCATTAATTGCTGCTAAACATTGACAATTATCTACGGTTTTGAGTAAACTGTCAATCCCTTTCATTCCCGTTAGATTAGCCCAAATCGGACGTAAATTTAAACTTGAACCCGGATTTAAGGTTAACCAAACTACCGGAAAACGACTATTATTTAAGGTTATATATTGTTGTCGCCAACGCAATCCTTTTGTCCAAGTAATATCCCGTTCAATTAACCCATCTTGTCGGAGTTCAATTAAAATTCGATTAGGATTATTTAAGGTAGAAACTTTCACGCCATAACCATCGGGTAAAGTTCCTTGAATTACCGTTTGATTATTAATATTTTTAACAATAGGTCGAGAGGGTTTTTGAGTTGTTCCTGCGGTTTCGCCTTCATTTTGTTGTTCAGAAGTTCCTGAAGTGGGTGTGGGTTGAGATTGTTCTTGAAAAGGTTTAGCAACAGTCGCAGAAGTGACCGCATCAACCACAACTTCCCATTGGGTATTTTGTTGATAAAGTTCCCAAGGTGTGGGTTGATTTAATGTTACCATCATTTGAGAACTATTTGAGCGTTCTTCAAAGGTTAAAGCTGGGACAGTTCCCAATTTAGAAATAATATTGAGGGTTTGATCTTGTATTTCTAAATCCCATCCTGATAATTCTGCTAATTGATTAATTTTCAAATAGCGACATTCTGCATCCCAAGTTGTTTTGAATTTATAGGGAGTTGAAGAAAACCAACTGACAGTTTGCGAGTTTTCATCCGTTGTATTTAAGGGATTAATCCCTAAAACTTGCATAATTCCCTTATCACTAATTCCGGTATTTGTCGCAATTCCTGAACTCCACTGACTCCAGGGTAACTTCCATTTTCGACCATTGACAGAAAGATGAGTTCCGGTGCGGATAATTCCCGGTTTTGATAATTCTACAAGATATTGGCAAATAATCGGATCAGCTTTTTTGAGTAATACTAAAGCTTGATAAATAATCGCAGCGACTTCTCCCCGCGTTGCGTTTAAATTAGGGTTTAAGGCTTCAGGATTAGGATGATTAACTACCAATTGAGAACGAGTTGCGGTTATTACCGATTGAGTTGCATAACCCGGAATTATATCTGCATCAGTATAAAGATCTTCTAAGTTTAAATGATCACCTTTGGCTAAGTTTAAACCTGATACTAATGCTAATAAAACTTGTAAACGAGTCACCGGATTTTGAGGATAAAACCGTCCATCAGGGAAGCCGGAAATAAACCCAGATTCGTAAGCCGTTTGAATGGCTTTTGCCGCCCAAAAATCCTTTGTAACATCACTAAATTGGATATATTGACGTTTAGCAGGAGTAGGAAATGCAGCTTTTAGAAGAGTCGCAAATTCCCCACGAGTTAGGTTTTGATCTGGGCGAAAGGTGTTATCTTTAAACCCATTAATTAACCCTTGAGCTTGTAACCGTTGAATAAAAGGACGTGCCCAATGCTGGGTAATATCTAAAAAAACAGGTTGGGAACTGGTCATATTATTAGCTTAAGAAAGGAAGAGAGAGCAAATATAGTTATATTATTTCACCGGATTGAGTTTTTATTCCGTATGAGTTTTTGAGTCTTCTGTTTAAAGTGTCACATTTTGTCGATTTAGAAAAGCGGAAAAACCCCCCTCAAGTGTTGCTTAAGTTTAAATGGTAATAAAAGTTACATTGTATATCAGGGAAAATACTATTAACAGATGTCAATATTTTATCAAAAATCGTTGAATTTATTCAAGATAAATGTTGAGAACGCAAACAATAGTTAATAGTCAGGGTATCAAATTTAACTCATAAAAGTTATATTAAGAAGAACAAATAATTTTTAGTGGAGGTAACAATGGATGATTCTGATTTAGGGATAGAGGAACAGTTTTGGTTGAGTGATGCGGAGTCAATGGCGCGAATGATTACCGATAAAATGGGAGTTATTGAAAGTTATCATCAACCGAGTGAATATGCCTTTGAGCTAACTCCTTCTGAACTGCGATCGCCATTGTTTAGATTAGCATTCTTATCTAAATGGAAGATGAAATTTAGATTAAAACTTTTTCATAAACCGAGTTAA
Source organism: Planktothrix mougeotii LEGE 06226 (assembly GCF_015207485.1). Taxonomy (NCBI): domain Bacteria; kingdom Bacillati; phylum Cyanobacteriota; class Cyanophyceae; order Oscillatoriales; family Microcoleaceae; genus Planktothrix; species Planktothrix mougeotii. The sequence goes on along the minus strand of NZ_JADEWU010000036.1, from coordinate 7,114 downwards.
ATTGGCTGAGAAGAACATTAAAGTTTAATTTAAAATTAAGGGTGGTTTAAGGAATAAAACCACCCTTTGATATGTTGAAAAGCTTGATTTTAAAATACCTTTAGTCTCTTAAAATTTAGGATTCCCACTGATCAATGATCCGTTGTAATCCCTCAGCAATCTCTTGCCAATTTTGAGCCAGGTCTGTACTGCGATCTTGACGCAGAAATTCAGCTTCATTAAAACAATGATCCGTCAAAGAATGAACAACACTTCTAATTCCATGTTCCTCAATGAGTTGATTTAAAGCACGAGTTAACTTTTCAGTTTTAGGTTCAGTCATGTCCTACTCAATTCATCATTCACGGGTGACAGCCTCTATAATACTGCCATTTGTTACCTTTTTACTAGAAAGGATTTTAATTTTGATCGGGTTTAAGATTGTGTTGAGATAGGACAATAGAAATCCTCTGAAGTCGTCGTTGTTGATCTTGTTTTAACTGTTCTAAATCATGGTTAAATCCTGCCGCTTCTATCTCACCTGTATGGGGATTTCGATAGGATTGAATTCGAGCGCATAATACAGCATCATATTCTAAGGGATATTGGGTTTTACAATCTTGAAGAGACGAAAGATAAACTTTCCCGGCTGCGGGAGATTGGTTAATTAAATCAATCCCTGCTAACAGTTCAAATAATCCTAGTTGCAAATTTTTAATTTTAGCTTCCTGCTGAAGTCGCTCTGTGGATTTTCTTAATTTTTTAATTTGTTTTAAATCAGCTTCTAAAGGCGATGAAGCTTGATGTTGATAAGCAAAAGTTCCTAAATTTAACGCAGCATTTCCAAAATCTCGATGTCCAAAATATTCAGGTGTAAATCCTCCCTCAACGGTTCGTGTCCCTTCTGCTAATCCAATTGCAATCACACCCAAGGAATTAGGGGTTAAAAATAATTCATCTGTTTTAAAATTCGAGATTTTAACAGGATTTTGAGGTTCAGGAGTGGATACGATTTTAACAGTTATAGGTTGTTCTGAACCCACATTAGGTTGATTATGATTTAAAGCCAAAAATGTAATCAACTCAACCAATGCTAAACCCTGAAGTAGACTTAAAAAAATGAATGAACGAGATAAAACTAAGGGGAATAGTTTTTGGCTCAGAATTTTATAAAATGAAATTTTTTGCAGATTACGGAGTTTTGCACCCTTGAATAAACTCGTATTAATCACGGTTTAATCTCTTTTTTTACCTGGACAAATCCAGATTACCAGCGAGGAAAGCAATAAAAATCTTCCTGAAGTCATAAAATAACGAATTGTTTTTAAACGAAAAGCAACAAGATTAAAGTATTACTTCAACCTGGCTGCTTTTGGGAATTTAAAAATTAAGAATTAACCAACCGTTAATTGGCTAGTATCCACTGACGTTGCTCCATTAACACCTTTAGCAACTGTCACCATTCTACTCAACAGTTGTTGACTGGGAACCTTCCCTTTTAACACAACTGTACTATCAGTTTGAGCAACCCAAACGCTATCCATATCATCTAATTCAGAATCTTGATCAAACGCATAAGCCACTCGTTTTGCTAAACCACTTTGATCATATTTGCCATCTAAACCCATCCGTTCAGGGGGAATTGTAGCAGTTGCTGTTGTTGCGGGAGCACTCGCCTGAACATTTTGTACAGGTTGAGTAGTTTTAGCTTTTTCTTCTTCATGACGACCAAATAATCGGCTTAACCAACCCATTGTCATTCTCCTATTTTTTATTTTTATTTATCATCTTTAAATATAAAAATATCAGTTGAGAATTACCTCTATCTCTTGATAGAAACTTTCAGCAAGATGAAAATTTACTGATTCAATTTTAATAGAAACTATTCTTTTAAGAATGAATTTAACAGGAGCCAAACTCAACGGAACGAATCTCAATTAAGCTGCTTTAAATAAAGTTTTTCTCTGATATTAATCTCAGATATGCTATTTTAAATCGAACAATAAACTTAATTTTGGGTTCAGAAATCGGGTTTTTGCGTAAGTCCTATGGGTTTGAGATTGAACACTATTCCTGAGTTGACATCAGAATAATTTTTGCCCGTATTTTATCTTGACCTGATTGGAAATTGAACCAAAAAATGTAACAGAAAATCGTTACTCTAGGGGGATGTCTTCCACCTTGTAGAAATGAAATAATGAATCAATCCTTTCGTATGTTCATTGTGGTAGCAAGACGAGTGTTTATTTGCAGAGTGTTAGGCACTCGTCATTTTTACCCAGAACATGGGGAAGCCTAAGTCCTGAACTTTCAAAGTTAGTTGTTTAAAGGGCAAACCAGGGTTTTTTATGGAGTTGAAATCCTACTCAATTCCATTAGGTCATGAACCTCAACTCTTGGGTTGCCCCATTATTTATTATATTTATTAATTGTAGTTATTTCCCTAAGAAATGGTAAGCGCCTATTGTAAAGAAAGGTACTCACCAATTAATGCCAATCAATTTGATTTAACTTGATTATTCTATGTTTATAAAGTTTTAGGAATACCTCTACAGGATTGATTTTCTGTTACATTTTCTGGTTCAGCTTCTTTCTGTTGCCCATCTATCAAGGGTTTCACCCCCTCCTCCGGTAGATAACACGGACACCTCAGACACCCTAACTTCCGAGTGCGGGTTCAAGCTTACTTTTGCTCCGCAATCCTATGTCCGTAGCATTCAAAGAGAGGACACTACGAGAAAATACGGAAATCTGACGAAAAAAAAGCACTTGGATTGCTGCTTTGAAATCATTGAATTAGTTATGCTAATTCTCCTGTCACCCTATTATCCATAGGGGTTTGAAGTAATTGTAAACTTAAGTAAAAGGTAAAGTTTTTATTAAGAAATCTGGGGAATCCCAAGTTTTAATGCTTATAATTGAAGCAATCCGAAAGGATTAAACATTCCAACAGTATAATAACTTTGTAAATAATCCTCTGATAAAAGGGGATTAAAATATTCAATCCTAAAAGTAAAAACGCCCAAGTTTAACAGCCTCCGATGATTTGATCAGAGGCTGTTAAACGTTTAAATTAATCTGAACACAGCAATGTCTTAAGGAGAATTTATCTATAATCTCGGTTTGAAGGGACTATAGTTACAGCTTTGCTTAACGGTGGGATGAAAAACCGAGCAACAGACCCAGCGTAGCACGATATAAAAATTGTAAAAAAAAATTTAATACACCTATCTTTTGAAAGATTCGCTTCTACAGTTTTTCCTCTACTGTCTTAAATACAGTTAAACTTTTAAAAGAGGTTAAAGTATGACGACACAACAAGCTCAACAAAAACAACCGGATGCGAATGTTGAAATTTCAGAAAAACATCAGCCCTTTTTAGAAAAAGTTATGACTGAAGGAGGTCTTTCTGATCTCTATGATGCCAGAGATATTACAGAAGTTGTCTTTCGGGTGATGCGGGATGTTATGAGTACAGAAACCGCCGACCATGTTGCTGAAGAATTACATAAAGAAGTGATGCCAACTTCTAATAAAAGACTCCAAATGGAAATTGCTGAGTTATGGGAAGATACAAATCCGATTGTCGGTTTTTTAAGCCGGATTCGTCCGCCTTTAAAAGGGCCTGGTTTATCAGGAATTGATTCAGAAAAATTTTTAGTTCGTGTGGCCAATGAAGGGGGTTTACCTCCAACAACCCATGCAGAAACCGTGATTAAAGCTGTCTTTTCTGCAACAAAAGCTGAACTTTCTAAAGAACGTATTGAAGAAATTACAGGGTGGCTTCCCGCCGATATTCAAGAAATTTGGAAACAAGCCTAGGGGGTCAGAGGCTAGGGGGGGTGTAGGGTGTGTCAGGGTAAACACCTTCAACGGTTAACATCCCACTCCCCGGTACTTCCTGTCTCGATAAAGGTGATTTTTTGAGCCCCATTCCTTGATTCATTTTGGGGAGAAGAACAGAATCTCTGTTTTGATAACTTTTTTTAATATTTTTTTAATATTGTAAAGGAAAGTTGAATTTATACTCAATATCTTCTTGTCTTTCATAATGATATACTTTTGCTCAAATTGTCAGCATAGAGGGCTTTAATTACCTTCCCAAAAGCGACCTAACTGGCCAATTTTAGTTTAATTTTAACTTAATGTAGCTTTTTTTGTTTTTTTCTTTCCAATTGTGATGATTTACGCTACAGTAGACTCATAGGAATAAAGTATAATGAAGTATAGATTACTTCCATGCACTCAATCATTTTTTCAAACTCTCTAGTTTCGGGATGTAGAGAAACCTAATTTCAGAGATGGGCAATTTTAGGTTTCTAGGGTGAAATACTCTAGGGTATTTCTGGGTTTTAATCCTAATAATATTACCAGTAAACCCCCCAGAGCTTTGATGGATAATCACCTCCTTAACCGATTGTTTCCTTAACTCGTTAATTTGGGTTTTATAGGAAGCAAAAAATTCGGGAGGAGAAACCCAAACTTCGACAGAATTAAGGATTGAGCGTCAATATAGTATTTTTACCCTCAGTGTGCAATCTTCCTATGAATAAATTATTGGATTCTCAAGCAGTAGCATCAGTGAATCAACAAGGTTTGCATCGATTAGTACGCTCGGTTTCCCTATCTCAAGGGCAATTTTCCTTAGTCTTAGTGCGATGCAATTCTAGTCAACTCAGACAACAAGTGCTTCAGGCTGTACAAGCTGATTCTGAAATTGCCATTGAACTTCTTATCCTCTCTCCTCAAACGTCAACCCTGTATACAACCTTATCAGAATACGTTCAAACCCATTCCCCTTCAGCATTGATGATTTTCGGGTTAGAAACCGTTGAAAATCTCGATGCTCTTCTGAGTTCAGCAAATCAGGTTCGGGATGAATTTCGCAAACAATTTAATTTCCCCGTAATTTTATGGATTACGGATGATATTGCGACACAGTTAATTCGTCTAGCACCGGATTTTAAAAGTTGGGCAGCTGCAACGATTAAATTTCAATTAACAACGGCGGAGTTATTAGATTATTTAAAATTACAAGCCAATACCCTTTTTACCTTGGCAGAACTCAAAATCAAAGCTTGGGAACCGGAAACAGAACAAGCTTTTCAATCTTCCGTTTCTCGGAGTTATCCTTCTGACTTTGCCATCAATTCTAATCGTCGCCGAGAACTTGAACTCCATTGGCAAGATTTACAAAATCGAGGTTATGAATTAGACCCAGCTTTAGAAGCGTTTCGTCAGTTTATTTTCGCTCAAGATTGCGATGCTAATGACCACAGCGAAAAAGCTCGCCAACATTATCAACAAAGTTTAGCTTTTCTACAGCATGAATGTATCCAAAAAGATGTAGGGTGTTGGTTCACGGTCAACCGTCAGGGAATTGTTCTCTTTCATATTGCCTTAACTTATTGGATTCAAGCCACAAGAAATCCAGGGATAAAACACACGTTATTACTAGAAGCCCAAAATTATTTTGAGCAAAGTCAGCAAATTTTTGAACAAGCTGGACGACCGGATTTAGCAGCAGGAGTTCTCTCCCATTTAGGAGAAGTTTTACAACGTTTACAATTATGGAAGGAGTTACAAGAATTAGCCATCTCTGGGTTAAAAATGCACCTGATTTATGGAACTGCTAGCCAACTCGCTCAAGATTATGGGTTTATGGCAGAGGTGGCGTTACGACGGTCGCAATGGAATCAAGCCCTTGCTTTAGCGCAATTGGCGTTAACAATTTTACCCGAATTGAATCGAACAGCGAGTCGAGGACAATGTTTATTATTATTAGCACGCTGTTATCAACAGCAGGGAGAATGGCTACAGGCGCGGCAAGAATTAGAATTAGCTTTAGAGCAAACAAAACCTCAATATAATCCGCAGTTGTATCTGGATATTTTGGGAGAATTACGGAATATTTACTATCATCAAGGTCGGTATCGCCAAGCATTTAGAATCAAGAAAAAGCAACGGGAACTTGAGCATCAATATGGGTTCCGAGCGTTTATTGGGGCTGCCCAACTTCAACCGCCTAAACAAGCAATTAATCCCTCTAGTCTTAAAGGGGAAAATATCGTAACTATTGCGGAAGAAATGATGGCATCCTGTCGCCAACAGGATATTCAAAATTTGCTGAATCGATTAAGTCGAGATGATCACAAATTGATTATTGTTCATGGGCGTTCTGGGGTGGGCAAAAGTTCTTTAGTGAATGCAGGTTTAGTTCCGGCTTTGAAGAATACGGCGATTAGTGCTAGAGGTTGTTTACCCGTTGTAATTCAGGGTTATACGGATTGGGCTAGGGAATTAGAACGCAGTTTAGCCAATGTTTTACTGAATTGTGATGCCTTCAAATATCCTGATGAATCAATTAAAAAACTCTGGTATAATGTGATTGCTCAATCCTCAACTAAACCGACAAATTTCTGCCAAAAAAATGCGGAAACAGCTAATTCTTTCATTCTTAATTCGTCTTCTTTTGTTCTAAAACAACTGAATAAAAATGCGGATCGAAATTTACTAACGGTTTTGATTTTTGATCAATTTGAAGAATTCTTTTTTGTCTCTCATCATCAAACTAGAAGAAAAATATTTTATGATTTTTTGAAAGTTTGTTTGGATTTACCTTTTGTCAAAATTATTTTTTCTATCCGGGAAGATTATCTGCACTATCTTTTGGAATGTGATTATTTATTAAATTTAGAAGCCATTAATAATAACATTCTGGATAAGAAAATACGCTATCATTTGCGGGATTTTACTTTAGCCGAAGCAAAAACAGTAATTGACCGATTAACCCAACGGGCTAAATTAAAATTAGAACCCGCTTTAATTAATGCCTTAGTCACCGATTTAGCAGATGAACGTCAGGAAGTTAGACCCATTGAATTGCAAGTTGTGGGTGCTCAACTTCAGGAAGAAGGAGAACATGGAATTACCACCTTATCGACTTATCAAAAATTAGGAATTAATCCCAAAGCCGAATTAATTAAACATTCCATTGAACAGGTAATTCAAGATTGTGGTCAAGAAAACGAAGATGCCGCCTGGGAAGTATTATTTGCCCTAACGGATGAAAAATTTACTCGTCCCATTAAAACAAAAGCTGAATTAATTACAGCAGCTAGGAGGAGACAACAAG